>NZ_LWFE01001753.1:0-11069 GCF_001635675.1 Oleiphilus sp. HI0061
AAGTAAAAGTACACTTTATCCCCCCTCAAAGTCTATTGAAGTCTGTCAAAATAGAGCTGAGGAAAAGGCACTATTTACCAAACTTGGAATTCCCACTCCTGCCTACCATATCGTCAACTCCCTTGAAGAGTTAAAAGCGGCTGTCGAAAAACTAGGTTGCCCAATCGTCACCAAGACAACGCGAGAAGGCTATGACGGAAAAGGCCAGTTCGTTATTCGTCAAGCAGAACAATGCGAAGCAGCATGGCAGGCTATTGGCGAAGGTAAAAATGGCACAAACACACTTATTGCAGAAGCATTCGTAAACTTTTCTCGAGAGCTGTCAATTATCGCTGTACGCTCAGCTGATGACAGCATGAAAGTCTACCCACTAGCAGAAAACGACCACCACGAAGGCATTCTGCGCTATTCCATCGCACCTGCAGCTAAGGTCGCGGACGATATAAATGCTCAAGCAAATCAATATATTAAAGAGTTAATGCATGAGCTAGGGCATGTCGGCATTTTAACACTGGAATTATTTGAAACAGAAAACGGCTTAGTCGCTAATGAAATGGCACCTCGAGTCCATAACTCTGGGCACTGGAGCATTGAAGGCGCACATTGCAGTCAGTTTGAAAACCATTTGCGTGCTGTCAGCGGCCTACCTTTAGGTTGCACCGAAGCGCAAAAGCTCACCTGCATGATCAATATTATTGGTGAAAAAGGTGATACCGGGAGTATCTTGTCACTTCCTTACGCCAACCTTCATTTGTACGGAAAAGAAGAACGCGAAGGACGCAAACTAGGGCACGTGACTGTGCAAGCAGATAGCCACGAAGAACTTGCCTGGCGAGTAAAGAATGTTGCGAGTTTTTTGCCTGGAAGCCCTGAATTCAAACATAGTTAAACCGATTCAAAGGCAGAAACCCCAAAAGCAGCTTGAGACACTAGAAAAACTCAAGCTCGCTTTCTTCAAACCAGTCTTCTTCCTCCAAACCCTCACTAACTTCCGCAAATATCATTTCTTTATTGGTCTGTTTTATTAATAAACGACAGACAATTGGCAAGTCATGAATCTGTGCCAATAGGTGGCTATCCACCAAGAAAAGCCTCTCATGAACTTCGTAATCAACAGGTGCGTCCAGCTCTAACAGCTCATCCTGACACAATTTAGGCAAGCCCATTCTGAGAATACAGTGATGAAGCAGCAACTGGTTTTTCAAGTCTCCCAAAAAGCGATTAGCTAGCTCCATACACCAATTTTCCTGGTACTGCACAATTGTTTAATTTTGCGCTTCAATACTAGGCATTGTTTCCCTGAGAAAAGCTCCAGAAACACTTAAATACATTAAGATAGAAAGATCTTCAGAACTAGCCTCAATGGATACAGAAACAAAGCCATCAAGAGTAGATAACCTTTGTAGGTCATTATCAGTCTTTTTAATATAAGCACCTAAATTATCAAACTGTTTTGCACTAGCACGCTCAAACAACTCCAAAATTCGTGGCACAACTTGCACACTGCTCATTGATATTCCCTCAAGACTCTCTGATCACTTCATTATTCCCCAGTACCGTTACTATACAAAGTATAGACAGCAAACTAAATACTCCACCGAACATCTAGTAGCATAAAGGAGGCACTACCAAGTATAAAGGCAACAAGGTAGAATGCACTTTCTTCCAAACAAACTAACAAACTTACTTCAGCAGCTCACCGCTAATATATCCACCTTATGATACAAAATAGCTCTTCCCTACCCTCTTCTGTTGATCCAAGCCAAACACGCGTAATCGTTGGCATGTCAGGCGGTGTTGACTCTTCCGTTTCAGCACTACTCCTAAAACAGCAAGGCTTTCTTGTCGAAGGCCTGTTTATGAAAAACTGGGACGAGGACGACGGCACAGAATACTGTACCGCAATCGAAGACCTGAATGATGCCCAAGCTGTATGTGACAAGCTAGGTATTAAGCTTCATACCGCTAACTTTGCCGCTGAATATTGGGACAGAGTCTTCGAGCACTTTTTGGTTGAGTATCGCTCTGGGCGAACTCCCAACCCTGACATCCTGTGTAACAAGGAAATCAAATTCAAAGCCTTTCTCGATTATGCGAGTACCTTAGGGGCAGATTACATTGCGACAGGCCATTACGTGAGACGCGCTGACGATAATGGGCAAACCTTGCTATTAAAGGGGCTCGATAACAACAAAGATCAAAGCTACTTTCTACATGCTGTCAACCAAAGCAAATTAGCGAAAACCCTGTTTCCGGTTGGTGAATTGGAAAAGCCAGCTGTAAGAAAGCTTGCCGAAGAACATGATTTAATCACACATAACAAGAAAGATAGTACCGGCATATGTTTTATCGGAGAGCGAAAGTTCTCTGACTTTCTAAAGCAATACATCCCTGCGCAACCGGGTGATATTGAAACTGACAAGGGCGATATCATCGGCCGACACAATGGGCTTATGTACCACACTATTGGGCAGCGCCAAGGCTTAGGAATTGGTGGGCTCAGCGGCTATGACGAATCACCTTGGTATGTTGCACAAAAAGACCTTGATCGTAACGTATTAATCGTTGTTCAAGGCAGCAAGCACCCCCTTCTATACAGCAGCCAACTACAGACTCTCGAAACTGACTGGATCAACAAAGCTCCAAGTGAGTACCCTTTCCACTGCAAAGCTAAGGTGCGCTACCGCCAAGCTGATCAGGACTGCATTATTGAAAGTAACGACAATGGATGCTTAAGCGTATTCTTTGGGCAGCCTCAGCGCGCGGTCACACCCGGCCAATCGATTGCCTTCTATCTTGAAGATCAATGCCTCGGTGGCGCGATTATTGAAACAACGGAATAGACAGCTAAAACACTAGAAAGCTGAATTCCAAGACATGCTCAGCAATCATCAGCAAAGTAATTTTAAACAGTGAACTCTATGAACAAGACTCAACAACAAATACTTGCCCTAGCAGGGTTATTCCAGGCAATGTCAGCCGCTGACGACATTGCACAGAGCGGACAATGCAATCCTCAACACCTGGAAACTGCCTTAAATAGTCTGTTTATCACAAACCCGGATACCACACTATCGGTCTTTGGTGACCTTGCCAAACTTGAGAAAGGCCTTGAAGTCGTTCATGACCTACTTGCCAAAACTAATACTAAGGGGCACGTACTGCCCGTGCGCTACGCTCTTGCAGTCCTCCACCTTGAGAGAAAACTCAATAAAGATAAAGAAATGCTAGATGCACTTAGCCGGAAACTTGAGAGGGCACAACAGCAAGTAGAGCATTTTGGCCTGCTTCACGAAAATGTCATTGGCAGTCTCGCTGAGATTTACATGCAAACCATCAGCACCTTTTCATTGCGTGTACAGGTATCTGGCCATGAACGCCACTTGACCGTCGATCTGAACGCAGCAAAAATCCGCTGCCTGCTTCTCTCAGGCGTAAGGGCTGCAAACTTATGGCGACAACTCTCTGGCCATCGTTGGCACTTTATCTTTAAACGACGCGCGTTAGCAAATGAGTGCGAAAAACTATTAAGCCAAAGCAGAGCAAGCTAGCTGCTACATAATTATATCTGAAAACTATTACAGATCTACTTCAATTATTGATTAAATCCAGTAACTTGCATGAGAGAGACTTTGAATCTATATTAGGAACTTCTGCTCACGAATCAATCTATTTTGCAGTAAAATCACGACCCAACCATTACTGATTTCTTAAGGAAAACACTTTGTTTAGCAACCTTCGATTTGAAGTCAAAATTTGGCTACTTCTAGCTATTGCCATTATTAGCAGCTTATTCATTCAAGTTTTTGACCGGATTAATGAGCGAGATAACTTGCTCGAAAGTCGAAAAAGTGAAGTGAAGCATCTTGTTGAAAATGCGTCTTCGCTGCTTAGCTCATTCTACGAACGAAGAGATATATTGGGTGAAGCAGAAGCTAAAAAACAAGCCGTCAACGCTATCAGACACCTAAGGTACGACAATGGCAGCGGATATTTCTGGATCAATGATTATAGCGCGAAAATGGTGATGCACCCTATTAAGCCAGCACTGAACGGAAAAGACTTAAGCGAATTTACCGACCCTAAAGGCACGCAACTGTTTTCCGATTTTGTGAAAGTCGTACGCAGCTCTGAAAGCGGGTATGTCGATTATTATTGGGCTAAACCTGGAAAAGACGAACCTGTTGCAAAAACCTCATATGTTCAAGGCTTCAAACCTTGGAACTACATTATCGGCAGCGGTGTATATATTGACGATATCGATGAGCTATTCTGGAAAAAGTCACGATCGTCTATCTTCTTGCTTCTTGCCACGCTCATTGTCGTTGCTGTGATCGCTCGAATGATGACCCAAGACTTGGTCGAACCTTTAAAGCGAATCGTATCAGTCATGAAAGACGCTGCAAACGGAGACTTTCGACAAGAAATTGAGCAAACTGAGCGTCGCGATGAGCTAGGAGGTCTAAGCCGATCGTTCATCAGCATGCAAAGCGCCTTCCGTAGCTTAATCAATCACTGCAAACACGGCTCTGAAGAAATGTCGTCTTCTGCAACCGTCATAAATGACATTACATCAAGAACATCAGAAGGTGTTGACCAACAACACTCTGAGACCGAGCTTCTCGCCTCGGCAATTGAAGAGCTTGCCATGACAATTCAAGAGATTGCTAACAACGCTGCAGAAACCTCAGACCTGACTCACGAAGCAAATACTCAAATAAATCAAGGTAACGAGATGATGCGCAATACCATTGGTGCAATCAGCAGCGTCTCGGATGATATGACACAAGCCAGCCAAGTCATTAGCCAACTTGAAGCCGATGTTCAACAAATTGACACCATTCTTGGCGTCATCAGAAACATTTCTGAACAGACCAACCTATTAGCTTTGAACGCCGCGATCGAGGCTGCACGAGCTGGCGAAACAGGCCGCGGCTTCGCGGTAGTAGCAGATGAAGTTAGGTCTCTCGCACAACGAACTCATGAATCCACTGAAGAAATACAGGCGATGACTGAAGCTCTGCAATCTGCCGCTGCCAATGCAGTTAAAGTAATGGAGGCCGGAAAGATCCATACTCAATCTTGTGTGGATAATGCTTACAGCACCGGAGAGTGCCTAATGATAGCGGGTTCAAAAGTCGCTGAAGTCACCGATAGGAATAATATGATCGCTGCAACGGTGGAACAACAAGGCATCGTTGCGAATGAAGTCAGCAGCAATGTGGTCTCTATCAAAGAGGTCGCTCATGAAACCCACGAAGGTGCGACAACACTTTCACAACATAGCGAAGAGCTACAAAAGCTAACCAGCTCAACTCAGCAACTTCTTGAGCAGTACAAGGTATAGACTTGGAGAGAGCATATTTATAGCTCTCTTTTATTGTTATATTCATTTTATGCCTGATAAACACCGAGATAAGTAGACACATCTAATGAAAACCATATTACGCAAACCACTACACTTACTTATTTCAATCCCTCTACTAAGCTTGTGCTTTGCCCTAACCTGCTCTGCCAATAGCTGGAACTTGGAACATGATGACGACGGAATCAAGGTATATACTCAAGAGATAGAGGGTTCCTCATTCAAAGCATTTCGTGGTGAAACCTCGATTAAATCAAGCCTACATAACTTAATGGCCCACCATACAGACATATCTGCAATGGAACTATGGCTACAAGATTGCGCAAAGAGTGAAGTTCTTCGAAGAATATCAAATAAAGACTTTTATATTTACCAACGAACGAGTGCCCCCTGGCCTGTAAGCGACCGAGATTATGTACTACATGCCAATATTAAACAAGACCCCAAGACCTATGCTGTAACGATGACTTTCGAAGCCAGCACAGCCGTAAAGCAAAATCACGAAGACTGTGTACCTGTCACACAACTAACAGGTTATTGGCGCTTTACACCACAAGGTGATGGCTATATTTTTGTCGAATATGAAACGCATGCTGATCCTAGCGGAGACCTACCGGCATGGCTCGCCAACAGCTTCGTTGTTGACCAACCGTTAGGCACACTAGAAAAAATGCGTAGACGCGTCGAAAGCAATATCTATCAGCTGCCCAAAGAAATGTCGTACATCATTGAGCCACCATTACCATTAGCGATCAAAAATAAATCAATTTCCGAGCAAGCCACAAAACATAAGCAATAGACCGCACCCTCATGTATCCGTGACAAAAAGTGCAACTCAGGTCACATTTGTAGTATCATTGCCGCCCATTTTTTAAGCAGCAGAGAAAGAGATTACGAATGCAACTTTCATCTTTAACCGCAGTTTCACCTATCGATGGCCGTTACGGCTCAAAAGTCACTGACCTTAGGGATATCTTCAGCGAGTTTGGACTTATTAAATTCCGCGTAGAGGTTGAAATTCGTTGGTTGCAAACCTTGGCAGCCCACCCTCAAATTGAAGAATTAAAAGCCTTCTCTGCTGACGCCAACAAGTTCCTAGACGATATCGTAAGTAACTTCTCTGTAGAAGACGCAGAGCGCGTTAAAGAAATTGAACGCACTACAAATCACGACGTAAAAGCAGTTGAATATCTCCTAAAAGAAAAGTTCTCTGCAGCAAAAGGCGACTTCCCTGAATTAGAAGCCGATTCCGAGTTCGTTCACTTTGCTTGTACTTCGGAAGACATCAACAACCTATCTCACGGTTTAATGCTTACTAATGGCATGCAGAAGAGTGTTTTACCGTCAATGAAAGAAGTTGTAAACAAAATGGAAGAACTGGCACTTGAGCACGCTGAAATCCCGATGCTTTCACGTACCCACGGTCAAACAGCCTCGCCTTCTACAATGGGTAAAGAATTTGCAAATGTTGTTGCTCGTTTACGCCGCCAGTTGGCTCAAATCGAGAAAGTTGAAATCCTGGGCAAAATTAATGGCGCTGTAGGTAACTACAATGCTCACCTATCTGCCTACCCTGATGTTGACTGGGCTGAAAATGCTAAAACATTCATCGAGAGCCTAGGACTACAGTTCAACCCGTATACAACACAGATTGAGCCCCACGATTATATTGCAGAATTGTTTGACGCAATTGCCCGCTTCAACACGATTCTAATCGACCTAGACCGCGACATTTGGGCTTACATTTCAATGGCTTTCTTCAAGCAGAAAACAATTGCTGGTGAAGTTGGCTCTTCCACGATGCCTCATAAAGTTAACCCTATCGACTTTGAAAACTCTGAAGGCAACTTAGGCCTGGCAAACGCTATATTAGGCCACTTGGCAGAAAAGCTACCTATCTCTCGCTGGCAGCGTGACCTGACAGATTCTACGGTTCTTCGTAACCTAGGCGTCGGCCTGGCGCACAGCATCATTGCTTACCAGTCCACGCTAAAGGGTCTAAACAAGCTTCAAATTAACCCGGAGCGTTTAGCTCAAGACCTCGACAACGCATGGGAAATCATGGCTGAGCCGATTCAAACCGTTATGCGTCGCTATAAGGTTGAACAACCTTACGAGAAGCTTAAAGAGCTAACTCGCGGTAATGTAATGAACCAGGAAACGATTCAAAGCTTTGTGAAGACTTTAGATATTCCAGACCCTGCTAAAGAAGAGCTGCTGAAATTGACGCCTGCTACCTATATTGGTAACGCAATAGCGCAGGCAAACGCAATTAAGAGCTAACTTTCGAAAGATTATAAAAAAGGCGCATTGAGAAAACTCAACGCGCCTTTTTTCTTTCCATTTGAAGACTCTTAAGTAATCAGTTTCGCCCATAAACCCTTTCTCTGTTATAACGGAAGAAACCTAACATTTCTTCTTCCTTCTGGATGGTACTGGCCTCATTTTTAAAGTACTTCTCTCGCAAAGCGCTTAGCTTTTCTACTAAGGCTTCGCCTTCAAACTGCTCAGAGACAAGTGAACGCTCTTCCATATATGCGTAACCATTATTCCACCGATCCTCTCTCTCTTGGTCTCGCTTGGCCAACCATTCTATCTGGGACTCTTCGAATCCGATGAGCCGCCTCACTTCATTAATTTCATACTGACGTTCTTCACGTGTTAATGCACCGAGTTCACTTTGTACAGCATTAAGACCAAAGACAACTTGAGATAACATACCTTTCGAATCAAGCACCAAATCTTCAACAGAGCCAAAATAGTTTTCATCATAAGCGCTTTGCAATAGATAAACTCGGTCTTGCATGCTCATATCAAGTGACTGGTTAAGCATATTAACGGTAGAGAGCATCGACTCTCGTTTATCTTCTTCAGCACTTCGTTCTTTCTCCCAAATAGCTTCTGCTAACTCCTCACCAAAAATTTCATAGCGCTTTTGCCACAACATGCCTTGCTGCTGCAACGCAGGCATTTCATTCAGATCTAATATATTAGTCAAGAGCCACTCGTCATAGATATCAAGCATTGCTAATAAAGCAAGAATATCATCTACTAACTCGGGGAAAGCCGTTCGAATAATTCGCTCAAATATTTCCGCACCTGTATCTGGGTAGGACTGTATTAAGTCGTTACGCATTTCTTTCAAGCTTGCGTGAAAAGACGGTAAGTGTTTCTCACTTGAGTGTTCTTGAACCAGTAAGCTTACTAAGGCTTCAATCAGCTGCTCAATCTCACTAGGCTCCGCTTTCAAATACTCTGGAATCTGAGGAGTAGGCACATCAAGGTAATCCTCAGTCGAGGAAGATAAAGGTAATGAAGGGCCAAGAGAAACAGGCTCATAGTGCGAATTAAGTGGCTTTTGACTGGCAAATAACTGAATAAGGAAAACGCTTAGTGCGATACTGATAACAGCGATGCCACCCAACAAATAGGGTTTCAAATTTACGGCTTTATTGTGCTCACTCATATCTACTCTCTGAATTATTATCTTTAGACATTTCGAGAAAGCGGCGATCCCTGCCGCTCCAAAACTTACTACTCTGTTTTTATAGCAAAGGCTGAAGTACTGGCCAGATCTGTGCTGAAAGGTTATGAGATCCTTCCACGGTCGGATGAATATCATCACTTTCCACCTGAGAAGCAGGTACCGTTCCACGCGGATCTACAAAATGACAATTCGCATTACTCGACACGTCACAAGCATAACCCAGCAAGTCATCTCCATAATTCAATGCTTGAGTTAGATTCGCATTACCTCTAGGTAGCTCGTAATAGCCGAGCCATACAACATTATCGACGCCATCTGCATCCATTTGGTTTAGCAAGTTAACCGCGTTAACATACTGATCTTCAACTAAGCCACGGCAGCTGCTAGAAATGTTCCAGCGATACCACTTAGTACGGCAACCATAAGGGTCGAATAAAGTTGCCGGTATCAAGATATCATTACCGCCGCCATCCATGACAATCGTAGAAATATTCGCATCCGTTGCTTTCGCATCTTGGTACTGTTTGTCTACAGGTGTTGCTAATGAGCCACCCGATAACTCAGCGCCACTTTGCGTATAGTTTCGGAAAGTGGTAGCGGCATTCGCTTGAAGGTCCTCCTCAATTACACCATTCAAGTCGAATATCGAATCACCTAGCGTTACCACGTCCATACGCTGAGCGTTTTCTTCATAAGGGTTTCCCGTACAAGCAACCAAGGAACCGGCAATCGCTAGTGTCCCCACCAGCTTATTCTAGAGCCGCCTTTGTGATACAGTTTTCTTAGATTCATCGTTTTCATGCTTTCTCCAGTTGTTATTTTTGATATGGAGACATGATCCTATAATGATTAATTTAAGTTTAGTGAGGCGCAAAACGTACCAAATAGTGAATATTGTTCATATTTTGCACCCTCGATAATACACGAGCTAAAAAGAGAATAGATTTGTGATTTCATTCACAAAAAAGGGCCTTCCCTGGCCCCACTAACTATGTAAATCTAATTAAGTCGAGTGAATGTATTTACCCGAATTACAATACAGTCTGAAGCACAGGCCAAATCTGATTTGCCAAGTTAATAGATCCTTCTGGGGTTGGGTGAATATTATCGCTTTCAACTTGAGATGCTGGAACAGTGCCACGCGTATCGACAAATGAGCAGCTTGCATTCGTCGCTACATCGCAAGCATAACCAAGCAAGTCATCACCGTAATTTAAGGCTTTTGTGAGGTTTTTATTGCCACGAGGTAACTCGTAATACCCTAGCCATATCACGTTCTGAACATCATCACTTTCCATCTGATTGAGCAGGTTTATTGCATTAATATACTGATCCTCAATCAAGCCACGGCAGCTTCTTGAAATATTCCAACGCCACCAGTGAGTACGACACCCATAAGGGTCGAATAGCATTGCGGGGATAAGAATGTCGTTACCGCCGCCATCCATAACAATGGTATCGATATTTGCGTCTGTAGACTTAGCATCCTCATATTGTTGATCGACGGCTTTAGCCAAGGCACCACCAGACAACTCTGCTCCGCTTTGCGTGTAATCTCGAAAGGTCTCACCGGCATAGGATTCGAGCGTCTCTTGAATGACACCATTAAGATCAAAGATCGAGTCGCCCAGAGTAATAACGTCATTGCGATCTGCCACTTCTTCGTAAGGGTTACCTGTACAACCGACAACACTCACAGAAACTATACAGGCAGCTGCAAATTTGACAGCCTTAGCCATCTTCACTGGCAGGTCTATCAATTTTTTTTGTTTTAATCTAATCATTTTGCTTCTCCAGCTTTTTGATTGTTTTATGGAGAAACAACGATAACGCAGTCATGAATTTTTTTAGGTATAGGATTACGTACAGATCTCATAGATCAGTGCGCAATTTGCCTTAGGGTTCATTGCACATTCGTCTGGCCAAATCATCTCTAGCGTGCTGAATAAGTGTTAAAGGATCTCGCGCTACGGAAGTGAAAACATGCAAACCACCTAAAGGCATAATGCCCTTCTGTGTTATTTCACCGATAGACCGACAATAGTGCTTCAGGTTCCCGGCCGCATCCGGTTGTGAGGTTGAAGGCATCAATACCGCCACTTCATTTCGATCCAAACTAACAAGACTAAATGCGCTATCCAACTCTGTTGATAAGCACGCTTTAACCTCATCACGCCACTGAGACTCTATTCGCAACAATGCAAGGGCATGTGACGC
>NZ_LWFE01001754.1:0-1252 GCF_001635675.1 Oleiphilus sp. HI0061
TTTTGTTGTTAATAGCTTGTTGAGTATCGATATGTACTATCTGGAGTATTGCAAAGATGAAGAGCTTTGTGATGTCTCAGGTATCGGCTTAAGTCGTTATACCCTGATCGGCAACCGCTTTATCAAACAGCGCTTGGTTAATGGTGTGGCGCAAATGCAATTTGAATATGGGCTCGATCTAAGTGGTGATGGCAAGGTGGAGCGCTATCTTACTGCCGATAACGTTTTCAGCTGGAATGATGTATTGTCGGTACGTGTTTTCGCTTTATTCAAAAGCAAGCTATCGGCAAGTTCGAATGAGAATCCGGAAAGAGAATTCAAACTGGGTACAGGTTTTGAGTTCGAGCCAGAAGAGCATGAACGGAGGTATAAATTCAAAAAGTTTCAGTCAGAATTTAGTTTGAAGAATACTTAGTTAATAACAGCGGTGATGAGCAAGGAGGCAATATGCACCTAAAATCAAAGACCTATCCAATAAGAGCCATGCAACAATACGGAGCTACATTAGTCTTGTCATTAATGTTGCTGGCGATCCTCACAATACTCTCAACAACGATGATGCAAAGCAGTTACCTAAGCTTTAAATCTCAGTCTTCCAGAGTGGCGTTTCAACAAAGCAGTCATGAACTAAATCAGTTTCAGCTTCAAGCTGCGAAGCAAATAAAAAGCTTTATTGATTCTAGACGAGATAGTCATGTTGAGCTCAAAAAGTCATACTCAGAAGGCTTCAAGTTAATCGATGACTTGCTGAACCTCGAAGTAATTGCCGAAGAAGATAATGAATCGTTGACGCGAANTTTATCGTTTTCAAGTTCACAGATGGAGATAGACGTTTATATCACTCAGAGCAGATTGCGTCCGGAATATTCCGGGAATAACTTGCTTCAGTACGACTCTTATAGTCAGCATATCGTGCAAAGGAGCGCAGATCAGCGCTATTTATACCTACAGCTGCACTGTATTAGCAAGCCAGGAATTGGTCAGAACCAAGGCCCTGTTCATCTTGTTGGCGACTTTCGTTTCGAGGTGTCGTGATGAAAAAAAGGATGAAGATTGCATTTGTTTTGTGTTTGTTTAGTTTTTCCTTGCTTTCTAGTATGGCGTGTTATGCAAGTGAACCGATATCGACTGTTGCGGTGTTGAGCCCCGCTATTGTTGTTTCCGAGCCCGCACGCGCCTTTTCGTCGATTGACCCGCTTGGCTATAAAAAATTTAAAACGCAGTATCAGACTCGTAGAACGATGGCCTATGT
>NZ_LWFE01001755.1:0-820 GCF_001635675.1 Oleiphilus sp. HI0061
GGAAGCCTGGCTGTACTAATTTCCTTTGAGTCTTATGATTAGCAAGGTCATTGTTTGTTATCAGCCCCTTTCCCAAAACGGTTCCCATGACAGCAACGTCTCGGTCTGACTTTCTAAATTTTTTTGCTTGGCTTACAAGAATTTGGTGGCTTAAGTCACCACTTGTGACAAGCGCCATATTGTTAAAAGGGATGTGGAATTCCACTATGTCCGGGTAGGTAGACATTAAACGGTGGAAGAAGGCCAAGGGGTCTCGAGCAAACTCGTTAAGGCATCCTAGAATCACTTGTCCACGTTCTTGGGGTATTGCTTGGTTTGTTTCTGTATAGGTTATCGCGGCTGATGACATTGTATTCCTCATTTTTATATTTATTAAGGAGGGCTTACTTTGCCATAAAATGACTGGTAGTCACAAAGGCTAGGATGAGAAACAGCATTCCAAAATTGGGATGCTGCTATCAACATCTTCGATTATTTAGCTCTTGGGGCAGCGCACTAGCAGTACATCACATTCAGCGAGGTTCAAAATCTTATGAGCTGTAGAGCCTAGCAGTACTTCAAACCCGTGGCGACTATGACTACCTGCAACAATGACATCTGCATTTAGGTTATCTGCCTGTTTAAGGATTTGTTGAGCCGGTGGCCCAAAGCACATAATTAGATTATTTGGATCCAGCCCTGCCTCTTCAATGAAGGGGCGAAGGTAGTCTGCACCCGACTGTGCGAGAGCTTCTTGATCTAATGGAGGCGGTATCTGGCCTGGACTGCCTGCCCAGTCAGCCACAATCAGGTCGAGTACAACGTGAACTAAATGAATTTT
>NZ_LWFE01001756.1:0-980 GCF_001635675.1 Oleiphilus sp. HI0061
ATCGTTATCCACACGAGTTTTCCGGTGGACAAAGGCAACGAATTGCAATTGCACGAGCGCTCGTCCTTAAGCCCAAGCTAATAATACTCGACGAGCCAACATCTGCTTTAGATCGTACTGTCCAAAACCAAGTGATAGATTTGCTGAGACACCTTCAGGAAAAGTACCAAATCGCCTACTTATTCATTAGTCACGACCTCGCAGTCGTACGAGCATTAAGTCACAGAGTATTAGTTATGCGCCATGGAGACGTTATCGAAGAAAACGACTGTGAAACTCTTTTTGACGCACCTCAACATGACTATACAAAAAACTTATTAGATGCGGCCTATTTTTATTCATAAAAATATCTCAGCAAGTGGTATATTCTTAACATCAGCATAGATTAATTGCGAGCTACCTTCTCGCTTAGACAGCACTTTCAATTGGTTCCAGGTAATAGATTATGGGTTTCTTAGCAGGTAAAAAAGTTCTTATAGTTGGCATTGCAAGCAAGCTATCGATTGCAACCGGTATCGCTAATGCCTTTCACCGAGAAGGCGCAGAAATAGCGTTAACCTATCAAAACGAGAAGTTGAAAAAGCGAGTTGAAGGGTTTGGTGAAGCATGGGGATCAAAGCTAATTCTACCCTGCGATGTTGCCGACGACGAGCAAATTTCTCAGGTCTTCGAAGAGATTGCTAAGGTGTGGGATGGCATTGATATAATCGTGCATTCCGTAGGCTACGCTCCCGCCCACGAACTAAACGGTGATTATGTTGATGTAACCACCCGTGAAGGTTTTCAAATCGCTCATGATATTAGCTCTTATAGCTTTGTTGCTTTGGCGAAAGCAAGCCGTGAGTTAATGAAAGGGCGAAATGGGTCATTACTAACCCTAACCTACTTAGGCTCAGAAAGAACCTTGCCAAACTACAACGTAATGGGCTTGGCAAAGGCCAGTCTTGAAGCAAACGTTCGTTATATGGCCGGTAGCCTTG
>NZ_LWFE01001757.1:0-1562 GCF_001635675.1 Oleiphilus sp. HI0061
AAAAAAAGCGGCTCAATTGCTAGATATCACTTTAACGGCACGCGGTAAGAGTGGTGGCAACCCTATTCCAATGGCGGGTATCCCCTATCACTCCGCTGAGAATTATATTGCAAAGCTTGTTCGATCTGGTTTGTCGGTTGCTGTCTGCGAGCAAACAGGTGACCCGGCAACAAGCAAGGGGCCGGTTGAGCGTAAGGTAATGAGAATTGTCACTCCCGGCACGCTGACTGACGAGGCATTTCTAGAAGAGCGGCGTGACAATTTGCTCTGCTCAATTTCCTTTGGTGATGAGGAAGCCTTTGGTCTAGCCTACCTAGACCTGAGTGGCGGACGCTTTTCTGTGTCGCAAGTTCGAGGCTTGCCCGACCTAATAAGCGAGTTGCAGCGTATTAGACCGTCGGAAGTTTTAATAAGTGAAGAGTTTCCATATGAAGGAGCTTTTGAGAACTTAACTGGTCTTAGACGCCAAGCTCCATGGCTTTATGATCTTGATTCCGCAAAAAGCTTATTGACTACTCAATTTAAAACGAAAGACTTAAGCGGCTTTGGTATCGATTCGATGCAATTAGCTATCTGCGCGGCGGGTTGTCTGCTGCAGTATGCAAAGGATACTCAGCGTAATGAGCTGCCTCATATTGTCACCATCAATAAAGAAGAGCGTAGTCAATACATTCTACTCGATGCAGCCAGTCGCAAGAACCTAGAAATTGACACCAACCTTGCTGGCGAAAGTAATCACACCTTGGCGTGGGCAATGGATGCCTGTAAAACTGCAATGGGTAGCCGCTTGCTTAGGCGCTGGCTCCACCACCCTTTAAGAGACCGGGAAATTGTGAATGCCCGTCTAGATTGCGTGTCTTCACTTGAGCAATCCTATAACTACGACGCCATTCAAACGAATTTAAAACAAGTCGGAGATGTACAGCGTATACTCGCCAGGATTGCGCTTAGATCTGCACGCCCTCGTGACCTATCACGACTTAGAGACACTTTAATACTACTACCCGCCATACAGGCAGATTTAAGGTCAGTTGATTGCCCAAGTCTTGGTGAAGTAGCTAAAGATATATCCGAACACCCCTCTTTAGCTGAGTTATTAGAGCGAGCAATTATCGATAACCCTCCCGTCGTTATTAGAGATGGCGGCGTGATAAAAGATGGTTTTGACGCAGAGCTAGATGACTTACGCAATATCAGTGAAAATGCCGGTCAATTTTTAATCGATCTAGAGACTCAGGAGCGGGAGGCAACCGGGCTTTCGACCTTGAAGGTTGGTTACAATAGAGTTCATGGTTACTTTATCGAGATTTCAAAAGCTCAGTCAGATAAAGCGCCCGATGCATATATAAGGCGTCAAACGCTAAAAAATGCAGAGCGCTTTATAACGCCAGAGCTGAAAGCTTTTGAGGATAAAGCGCTGAGCAGTAAAAGTCGCGCTTTATCGCGCGAGAAAGCCCTTTACGAAAGCCTACTTGATGAATTAAATGAGGCGATTGACGCGCTTCAGAGGTGTGCAAAAGGGCTTTCTGAGCTCGACGTGCTTAGCAATTTTGCTGAAAGAG
>NZ_LWFE01001758.1:0-794 GCF_001635675.1 Oleiphilus sp. HI0061
TACTATCAAGGTCTTTACGTCAACGTTGGACACGGCTCCAAAGGCGCATTAACAAGCCCCGTCGCCGCAGAACTTATTGCTCACGAAATATGCGGCGGCATCCCACCGGTAAATGACACACACAAAGCAATGTTTTCGCCCGCCCGCTTTATCATTAAGCACCTTAAACAGCGGCGCATTTAAACAAGGGGGTTCTCTATAGAGTTTCGATACAGCGTCCAATCGAAAGCAGGGCCTGGGTCTGTTTTCCGCTGTGGAGCGATATGTTCATGACCCGTTATACGCTCTTTCGTAATTTCAGGGTAGCTTTCCTGAATTGCATTAGTTAGAGCGGCAAGCTGCGAATACTGAATCGCTTGATACGGTATGTCATCAGCGCCTTCCAGCTCAACGCCTATCGAGAAATCATTACAGTTTTCCTGACCACAAAAGCTTGACTGTCCGGCATGCCAGGCACGGTCATTACAGGAAACAAACTGGACTATTTCTCCGTTGCGTTTAACGAGGAAGTGTGACGAGACCTGAAGATCGCGAATTGTCTCGAAATACGGATGCTCACCAACTGGCAAACAGTTTTGGAAAAAAAGCTCGATGTAATTATTGCCGAAGGACTTCGGTGGCAATGATATATTATGAACGACTAGTAAGTTGATCGGCGCAGCTTGAGGGCGCTCATTATAATTGGGTGACGGGCACTTCCGAGCACCAGCCAACCAACCATTACAAATTTTCATACCTAGTTAGCTCCGCGTAAACTCCCGATCACCGATTCTAAGGCACGATCAAACAATAAA
>NZ_LWFE01001759.1:0-667 GCF_001635675.1 Oleiphilus sp. HI0061
CACTAAAGCAGTAAGTTTTAGGTCTTCTTATGCAAGAGAGGCCATCACCACTATTTTGGAAAAATTTAGCCAATGGAAACTCTTTCTATTTTGGTCGACGTACAGAATATTTACTACACGACCAGACAATCCTATGGCCGCCATTTTGATTACAATGCATTTTGGGCAAAGGTGACCCAAAATCGACACGTCGTTAATGCCGTGGCCTATGCAACGGAGCCCGCAGATGAAAAACAGAGACAGTTTCAGAATATACTTAGAGCGATAGGGTTTAAGGTAAAGTTGAAGCCCTACATTCAGCGCGCTGACGGCTCTGCTAAAGCTGATTGGGATGTCGGTATCACACTCGATGCTATGGAGTTTGCGGCACACAGTGACATCCTTGTTTTAGCATCTGGTGATGGAGATTTCGACCTGCTCGTCGATCGAATCAAACTGAAACACAGCTCTGCTGTAGAGGTCTACGGCGTTAAAGCACTAACAGCTTCGTCACTGATATGTTCCGCCACTAAGTTTGTCGCAATAGATACTGATTTATTACTTAACTAAATTCAGATCAAGCGATATGCTCGCCACTATTATCTTTACAACAATCTCATCGAGACTCTGAGTACTTATACTCAATAAACAATGTCATGAATATGCTCGGGGTCATCTGTCGTTAACT
>NZ_LWFE01001760.1:0-817 GCF_001635675.1 Oleiphilus sp. HI0061
GTCAGCGTATTGGGCGCTTCCGGCTCTGGTAAAACGACTTTGTTGAATATATTGGGTGGTTTGGATAAAGCGAGCGAAGGTCTTGTAAGGCTTTGTGGTAGCGACTTGAGTCAGTGCTCAGAGGCGCGCCTAACAGAGTTGAGAAATCAGAATCTGGGCTTTGTTTATCAGTTTCATCACTTGTTAGCGGAGTTTACGGCGGTAGAGAATATTGCTATGCCTTTATTCATTGCTGGCCAGAAACGGCGTTTGGCAGAAGCGCGAGCGCTTGAATTGCTTGACTTAGTGGGCTTGTCAGCACGGGCTAAACATAAGCCTTCTGAGTTGTCGGGAGGAGAGCGTCAGCGAGTTGCCATTGCTCGTGCGCTGGTCAATCAGCCAAAGTGCGTATTGATGGATGAGCCGACGGGAAATTTGGATGAAACCACAGCACGAAAGATCCAAGATGTGATGCTGACCTTGCAGCGTGAGCTGGATACAGGCTTCGTTGTCGTAACGCATGATACGCAATTAGCGCACAAGATGGACAGAGTATTAATCATGGAAGAAGGTGTGTTGAAGCCCTGGAGTGCTGCAGAGCAGGCTTCAGTTTAAACGGACTTGTTATCTTTTCTCGCTTTTCTGGCAGCGACTCGGTGGTGCCACTTTCTAAGGGTTGCGCGTTTCCAAATGGCGTCTATGCCGAAATAACCTGTGACGCCAAGTACGCAGCCGGCTACGAGAGAGCCAAAATACATAGGAATACCGACTTCATATAGTTTGTCTTTTAACCACTCGAATGAAAGCTCATACTCGAAAGGTGAAGCGGGAATATCAA
>NZ_LWFE01001761.1:0-1241 GCF_001635675.1 Oleiphilus sp. HI0061
TTTTATGCGAACTTCTTGTATTAGCCCTGGTGGTATCTCTCGTACAAAACGAGACATGGGGTTGAACTTCTCTTGGCCATACAGGCGTCGTGACTCGGCATAGGTGAGCACTAGCTTCTCCATTGCGCGAGTGACTCCGACATAACAGAGTCGGCGTTCTTCTTCTAACCTTCCAGGCTCTTCCATTGACATCTGGTGCGGGAATAGACCTTCTTCCATCCCTGCCAGAATCACGAAAGGGAACTCCAGGCCTTTTGCAGAGTGAAGCGTCATTAGTTGCACGCAGTCCTGATGTTCTTCGGCTTGTTGCTCGCCTGCATCCAAGGCTGCCTGGGCAATAAAGCTAGCTAATGGGCTTAGCTCGTCATCTTCAGCTTCGAAATCTTTGGTTGCCGATAAAAGCTCATTGAGGTTTTCAATGCGGGCCTGGCCTTTTTCACCCTTTTCTTTCGCATGAAACTCTTTAAGCTGCGATTGCCCGATAGCTCTTTCGGTGAGTTGGAATAAGTTTAGCTCGTCTTGTTCTGCACTAAGTTCATCTATCATATCGATAAAGGCATTCAGAGAGCCATTGGCCTTGCCTTTAATCAGGCCTAGCTGCAAACGTTCGACGCAGGCCTGCCAGAGAGACACTCCCTGATCTCGAGCGTGTTCACGAATATCGCTAAGGGTCTTATTGCCAACACCACGAGTTGGTACGTTTACCACTCGTTCGAAGGCGGCATCATCGTGTCGATAATAAACCAAACGTAAGTAGGCGAGGGCATTACGAATCTCTTGACGATCGTAGAAGCGTAGGCCGCCATAAATTCGATAAGGGACAGCCTGGCGAATTAAAAATTCTTCAATGACACGCGACTGTGCATTGGAGCGGTAGAGAATAGCGCATTGTGAACGTAGCTGGCCTTGGTTCACCCAAGCATTGATGCGGTCAGCAATATAGTTGCCTTCGTCTTGTTCGTTGAACGCGGCATAAAGGTCTATCGGTTCACCTTCACTGCCATCAGTCCATAGCTCTTTTCCTAAACGTCCGCTATTGTTTGAGATCAAAGCATTGGCCGCGTTCAGGATAGTGCAGGTCGATCGATAGTTTTGTTCCAGCTTAATAACTAAAGGCTGGGCAAAGTCGTTTTGGAACTGTTGAATGTTCTCTATCTTCGCGCCACGCCAGCCGTATATAGATTGGTCATCATCGCCCACTACCATAATGGGGATTCGGTTGCCTGCGAGTACGCGAAGCC
>NZ_LWFE01001762.1:0-1094 GCF_001635675.1 Oleiphilus sp. HI0061
TTACGAACTTGACACCTTACGAAGCAAAGCCTGATTAATAGTCAGGCACAAAAAAACCGATACACTTTCATGTATCGGTTTTTAGAACTTAGCTTTGCTTAAAGTGCAGCGTCCAATTCTGGAACAGCTTCAAACAAATCAGCAACCAAACCGTAATCAGCAACCTGGAAGATAGGAGCATCTTCGTCTTTGTTGATTGCAACGATTACTTTACTGCCTGACATACCTGCCAAGTGCTGGATAGCACCCGAGATACCAACAGCGATGTAAAGGTTAGGTGCAACAATCTTACCTGTTTGACCAACCTGCATATCGTTAGGTACGAAGCCAGCATCAACAGCGGCACGTGATGCACCTACAGCAGCGCCTAGCTTGTCAGCAACAGACTCAAGAATCTTGAAGTTGTCGCCATTTTGCATACCACGGCCACCAGAAATCACGATGTCAGCAGCAGTCAACTCTGGACGATCAGACTTAGCCATTTCTTCACCAACGAAGGTAGAGATGCCAGCATCCTGAACGTTATCAATAGCTTCAACAGCAGCAGAACCACCTTCAGCAGCAACAGGATCAAACGCAGTACCACGAACAGTGATTACTTTGATGCCGTCAGAAGACTGAACAGTAGCGATCGCATTACCTGCATAGATAGGACGAACGAAAGTATCAGCTGATTCAACTTTGATGATGTCAGAGATTTGCGCCACATCCAACAAAGCAGCTACACGTGGAAGGAAGTCCTTACCCGTAGTGCCCGCAGAAGTAACGATGTGAGAATAACCTTTACCAAGATCAGCAACTAGTAGAGATAAGTTCTCAGCTAGAGAGTGACCGTAGGCTGCATTATCTGCAACCAATACTTTAGCAACACCTTCAGCTTTAGCAGCTGCTTCAGCCGCCGCACCACAACCTTCGCCTGCAACTAGCACGTCGATGTCACCACCGATCGCTTTTGCTGCACTCAAAACGTTTAGGGTAACTGGCTTGATGCTACCGTTATCATGATCTGCAATTACTAGTATACTCATGTTAGATCACCTTCGCTTCAGTCTTAAGTTTGTCAACCAATTCAGCAACATCGGCAACTTTAATAC
>NZ_LWFE01001763.1:0-834 GCF_001635675.1 Oleiphilus sp. HI0061
ATGCGGTGCTTAAATTCAAAGACACCCATACGCAGAACATTCATCTCTACCGGGTCAACATCCACAATTGCGCGATCCAGAAAAGGCTCAATTGCCTGATCCAATTCTGTCACTTCTTTAGGTATACCGCTAAAGACTTCACGAAAGTAAGCCGAGTCGATACGATCAAAGTCATGATCGGTACGAAACTCTGCTTCTACCTGAGCAATACTGGAGCCGGAAATTTGCCACTGATATAGCGCCTGAAGAACCAACTTTCGAGCCTTCTTACGCTGTGCCGTTCCAGTTTTCTTTACAGGCTGACCGCCTGCGGCAGGGTTAGATTCGCTCACTTAAATACCTGACTGTTTAAATAGTTGAACCATCTCTAGAACTGACATCGCAGCTTCTTCACCTTTGTTACCCGCTTTGGTGCCGGCACGTTCAATCGCCTGCTCAATGGTGTCCACCGTCAGAACGCCAAAGGCAACAGGAATACCTGTATCCAATGATACGGCACCCAAACCTTTCACACACTCTCCAGCAACATACTCGAAGTGAGGCGTACCGCCTCTGATCACCGCTCCTAAAGCAACCACTGCGTCATACTTTTTAGTTTCAGCAACACGTTTCACGGCTAAAGGCATTTCAAATGCGCCAGGAATGCGGAATATCTCGATATCACTCTCATCAATACCGTGACGTACCAAAGAATCCACCGCACCTTCTAGCAAGCTTTCTACCACAAAGGAGTTCCATCGTGTCACGATAATCGCAAACTTTGCACCCGTCGTATCTCTAAAATCACCTTCATAGGTTTTAATATTTCGCATAAGACCTTTCTCTTTAGTATGT
>NZ_LWFE01001764.1:0-8444 GCF_001635675.1 Oleiphilus sp. HI0061
AAACTCAAAAAACAGGAAGGCCCATAAAGTTCCTTTGTCTCCACTGGCGATAAAGCTATTCAGTGAACTATATGCTCTTAGAGACGAGTCAGATTGGGTGCTACCTTCTTTCACTGATAATGATAGCCCTATGACTGAGAGGGTTATTAGTCGTGCTGCCAACAGGGCACAAGAAGTTGTAGGCATTGATAAATGGGTACCTCATGACCTTCGCCGTACTGCCGCCACCAAGATGGCTGGACTTGGCGTCGCTATTCCTGTCGTGGAAAAGATACTGAATCACACGATGGGGGGAGTAATGGAAGTTTACAATCGACACCCCTATTGGGAAGAACGGGCTGAGGCTTTGGTTCGGTGGTCTCAAGAGATTGAGAGTATTATTGCAAAGGATTCGGTTTATTGAGGTGTTCTTGCCGTCTATTCCTATTTAGTATGACTTTAATAGCAGTAGGTTTCATTTACCAGGCAAAGAAGTTAATTCAGGTTGTTTAAAATAGATTAGACTTTTTGAGAGGTGTTAAAGATACTCTACGGAATTTGTGCATAGAAGGTAAGCATTTATATGCGTTTTTTTGAAGATGGTCCTAGTATACCTGATCAATTACTAGAGAAGCGTGATCAAGGAAGAGTTGTTTTTCTATGTGGCGCAGGGGTTTCTCTTAATGCTGGAATGCCCACATTCTATAGCCTCACAAAGTATGTAGTCGATTTCTTTGATCCGCCTGAAAACTCACCAATAGAGTCTGAGTTTAGGCTTTGGGTAGAGGATAGTGCCAGTGGAGTCGACCGTCCGAAAACTCCTTTAGACCAAATTTTTCATTTGCTATATCAAGAATACGGTAGGGAAGAAGTTAATGCTTTGGTCGCGGATCGCTTACGAAATGTGGAAACTGGAGGGACAGAATCTCTTGAACATAGCGTTATTGCAAGGATTTCAGCTGATCAAGAGGGTAAACCTCAGATTGTCACTACCAATTTTGATCTTCTTTTTGAACCAGCTCTGAAGGATTCTGACAGTATAATCTATGAGCCTCCCGCCCTCCCAGATATAGGTCTTGGAGTGTCATTGAGGGGGATTACATATTTGCATGGTCGCCTTCAAGAGCCAGATGCAGATCAGAGCCAGTATGTACTAAGTAGTGCTGACTTCGGGCGCGCATATCTATCTGAGGGTTGGGCAACTAATTTTGTTCGATCACTTTTGAATAGTTATACGGTTGTTCTAGTTGGCTACCAGGCTGAAGATCCACCAGTGAAGTATCTACTCCAGGGATTAAACTATGATGGGCTATCAGATAGGTCAAATCTTTACGCATTTGATAAGGGTAAATCCGAGGAGATTGAGGCTAAGTGGCGAGATAGAGGTGTAACCTCTATTGCCTGCAAAGATTATCCGAGTCTATGGAAAAGTCTAGAAGCTTGGGCTGCTAGAGCTGATAACCCTCGGCAGTGGAGGGACAACGTAATCAACATGGCTCTGAAGGGGCCGAGACAACTCCTAGCGCATGAGCGTGGCCAGATTGCTCATCTGGTACGTACAACTCCTGGCGCGCGATTGTTTGCTAAAACTGAACCTTCTCCACCTGCTGAGTGGTTATGTGTGTTTGATGCATGGTGTCGTATGGCTAAGAAAAGTCGTGACTATGGAGATAATGCTGAGTCTTTCGATCCATTCATAGAGTATGGTCTGGATGACGATCCGCCACGGCTTTCGGAGTCAGATAAACAATCTGATTGGGTTCATGATCATCTTTTAGAATGGCGCCGAGGAGATACTAACCCTTCTACATTTCATAGGATCAGTGGTAGGCAGGTCGAAGGCTTTGAAAGTATGCCTCCTCGACTATTCCACCTCTCCAATTGGATTGTTAAACAGTTAGATAGTCCTATAGCTGCTTGGTGGGCTGCTCGTCAGAGAGGGCTGCATATGCGGCTTATCAAAAATATTCAAAGTGAGATGCGGCGAAATAAAGACCTTCATTCTGAAGCTCGTCATATTTGGAATTTCATTATTGAATACCAGTCGGATAAAAGAAACTTTTCTTGGGACAATGGGTGGTTTGAGGTTAAAGACCGAATCGAAAATGAAGGCTGGACGCCGAGTGTTCTTCGTGAGTTCGAGGCATCAGCTGCCCCAATACTATCCGTAGAGCGACCTCTGGGTATTGGAGCTTCAAAGCCTCCATTAGGTAATTGGGATGAAATACGAGTAAACGAGGTGGCTAGTTGGAAAGGAGCGTTTCCTGATAGGCATGGCATTGAATTGGATATTCCTGACGAAAATCTGTTATCAGTTTTTCGTATAGTAGAAGGTCACTTTCGTCGATCTGCTGAGCTACTTGATGATTTAAATACGTTTTATTTCCCAACTCCGACATGTTATCCCAAGCGGGAGGTTAGTGGTAAAACTCATGCGCGTGGTCAGGTCTTTAAGTGGTTTCTCGAATTGTTTACCCAGTTGATTTCTTATAATCCAAAGGTGGCTCGTGGATATGCTTGTACATGGCCAGTTGAAGAAAAATACTATTTTAGGAAACTCAAATTATTTGCGCTGAATCATTCGGAGCTGTTTGAGGCTAATGAATCAGCTAAAAGCATACAGTCACTCTCTCAGACGGAATTTTGGGATTCTGGTATACGCCGAGAGCTTCTTTTTTTAATCTATGACCGGTGGGATGAATTCTCCAATTCTTCAAAGGATGCATTAGCGGAGCGTTTACTAAAAGGGCCAGATAAACTGGATCACTGGACTGATGATGAGTATCCAGTAATTAGAGATGAAATGGCTTGCCGTTATACCCGATGGTTGACTCTTAAAGGTAGAGTGTTAACTGCACAACAGGAAGAGCGGTTAGGGCAACTTATCTCAGGGCTACCAGAATGGAATGATAGCTGGGCTTTAAGTGTGGCCGAGGAAAGTTTAGGATCAGTCCGGAGTATTGGAACTGATGAAGCGCCCGATGAGATTATTGATTTACCTGTCAGTGAGGTAGTTGAAAGAGCGCAAGCGGCGCAGGTTCGTGATTTCGAGAGCGATACAGAAAAGCGCCCTTTTAGTGGGTTAGTGAAAGTCAATCCTAGGAAAGCGTTGGCTTCTCTAACTCATTTGTCTAGACGTGGTGAGTATCCTCAAGACTTTTGGTCCGCTCTGATTAGTGGTTGGCCAGATGAGACTGATCCAAGACTACTTCGTGTGTTCCTTCACAGGCTCAACCGTTTACCTGATGAGGTAATTCGTGAACTGAGCCACCCGATAGGAAGATGGATACATGAAAAGCTACTTCTAGCTTACAGGTTTGACGAAGCTCTTGCGTGGAATACATTTGATCATTTGGTTGCGGGGCTTATTTCTGACAAAGGCGTAGCGACTAACAGTGGGATGGGAGAGGTGCGTATTGGTGGAGAAGTCGTTGAGAGGTCTAGGCGAACCTTCGACCATGCTTTGAATGGCCCTATGGGGCATGCGATGCAAGGGCTTCATAACGTACTGGACTTTCTGAAGTTGGATCAAGGGGAGCAGGTACCAGAAGAGTTCAAATCTCGAATAGAGCTTATGATTACTGTTCCTGGAGAAGGGGGAGATCATGCTGTTTCAATTCTTACACGGCAGTTACGCTGGTTATACTATCTAGATCCTAAATGGGTTAAAGATAGAGTAATGCCGTGGTTTAGTTTTGATAACGAATCTTCGGAGCCTGCGTGGAATGGATATCTAGCTGATGCGAACTTTCCTCCACAAGAAATTGGCGCAATGCTTAAGCCGTTGTTCCTAGATTTATTCCCGGTACTTTATGGTTGGAGCTGGGATGAGCATTTAGCGAAGGTTGCGGCACAGATGGTTATTGAACTAGCGGTATTTCGAAGTGACAAACCGGATGGATTGAGTGCTAAGGAAGCACGTCATTGTCTGCGTAGTATGGATGATCGTAACCGGCAGGATGCAATATTCAGGCTTGGTGAGATAGGCCAAAGAGAAGAGAATGGTTGGATTGAAAGGGTTATTCCTTTTATTAATACCGTTTGGCCTAGAGAGCGAATGTTCAGAACTTCAGGATTAGTGTCGTCTTGGGTATCTTTGCTTGATAATACGGGTAGCCACTTTCCAGCGGTGCTTGCCGCAGCTCGTCGTTACTTAACACCTGTAAAGCGAGAGAGCCACTGGCTCTATAAGTTAAGTCGAGATATCGCAGGTGAAAAACCTCTAACTATAGACTTCCCCGCTGAAGTTCTGGAATTGCTAGATGCTGTTATCCCTAATAGTGCTGAGGATGTTCCGTATGATCTAGCACAGATACTTGACCTCATTGAAGAAACTGAGCCGTCCCTTATGTCAGATCGTCGATTCGTACGATTAATAGATCTAATTGAACAGACGTAGCTTTTATAGGTCATGAATTGTATGGTTCATGACGTTACTTTATAAACATGTCTCCTTAGTTGCCGAATTAAACGTAACTCTCGCTCCCATTGGTACCTGTGTGGTGTTGGCCAATCCAGTTTTTTCCTTTTCTTCAGCACTGATTTTAAAGGTTCCCTAAACTCAGGGTGTTTCGATAATACCAAAGCAATTCCATCTGAGAAGCTCTGAGCAAGAAGTTCTTCAGGTAATGTGCTTCCAATACTCGGAGTTTTGTAAACTGAAGCATAGTTCCAGGCAATATAGGCTCTTTCTATACTGAAAGTCTTATCCCTACGAGGATGTTGCAACGTAACCGTTATTTTCGATGTGTCTTTATTGTCCTCAGTGCCATAAGGGCTAGCTAGCTTGAAAGTAGCCTTCAACGGAATTTCGTCGATTAAGACGGATTTACTTTTTCCCTCAATTAAAGGGTAGAGATTTTGAGCGTGTTTCAGAATGAGTGTTTTATCGCTAGTACCGATTGGGATAGTGATTAAATACTTGAGAGATAATGCCTCCTGCTTAGTGAAAAGCCTCCTCAGATAATCTTGTCCGAGAATTCTAGGTAACAGGTTTATTGTCCTGGCGTATTCATTACTCCAGGAGCGATCTAAATCTAATTTCAATAAAACTCGATTTCTAGTGTTGTCACGTTTGAATAAAATTTTAACACCCATTTTCTTTGCTCCAATTTGAAACAAATTGTTGTGGAGCTTGGTGATATATTTTGTGCCAATTAGGGGTGTTACTTTAGATTTAATTTGTCTAGATAAATCTGAAGGTAAAGGGGAAGATATCAAAACAGACTTGGCCTGAATTTTTATTTGTTCTCTCATAACGAAACTCTATTGAAGTGATTGTGCTATGAGAAAATTACGATAATCGCTTTTTTGCAACTGACTTTGCAGGCTGATAACAACGGCGCTATTTTTTTGTCATCAGGGGGACGTAGTAGTTGTTTAAATAATGTCATCAGCCTAGTTCGTTGTATTGCTAATAGGCTGATGACAAAATTATGGCCTTAGAATGAGTGTTTAGTGTGTATACTCTCTATATACCCTTACTTCACTCTATAGACACACTAGCAACTCAAAAAGGGGGCAAAAACATGCAATGAAAGGGTATAGCCTAATGACATTATATTAGAGCTTCATTAATTTTAGCCCTGCCTTAGTTTCGACGGATTTGAATTTGAACAAAAAAAGTTTTTTTCTCATTCCAAGTTTATCAAATGCCAAAAGAGAATCTGTTAAGAGTTTTCCTGAAAGGCTTTTGTCACCATATCTATCGCTAATTTTTCGCTCCCAGGATGATTTGTAGCAGTAACCAATCGTATATGCATATTTCTTCGTAATATGTTTTAACTTTAAAGGCTTGGGATTCTCCGCAAAGGTTTGATTTCTTGAATTCTTAAGCAGATACGGTCTTAAAGGTTTCAGATCTTTTCCCCGGTTTGTTAAAGCGATGAAATGAAGATGGGGTATCCAAATTTGATCATCAGGTGAATAAGCGAATTCGAAACTGCCTATCAACGGTGTTTGTATCTTAAGCCTTCTCAATTGCTGTTGTATTCGGTTTATCAGCCTTTTCATATCTTTTAGCGAAAATGACCGCAGTTCATTTTTTTGTATTGCATCGTCAAAAAAGACCAATGTTCCGAACATAACGGCATGTAGGTTTGGAATTACTTTTGCAGTAGCCCATATCATGCGTTTACGAAATTTTTGGTAACAGATTGGGCATGCTCCACTTCCGCATCTCTTATTTTTACGACAGTTTTTAAGTTTCCTTGCTAGCCTAATCTTACGAGGACTCTTTGAACTTCTGAGAGCTTTTATGACTTTTTTCTTCTTCCTCTTAGAGTCGTTGAATGTCTCAAATTCTGGGAAAACGCCGTATATCCCGTCTTCCCTGATTGATTTAGCCAATTGCTTTCCTGGATATATTTCTCTAGTCATTATCTTGCCCCTCCGTTAGGTCAGTAGTTGGGCGAGAATCGAGCCATGATTCAATTTCCGAAAGACGAAATCCGCTCCTGTTAGCGCTCAGTCGAATTGGCTTAGGAAAGTCGTCCTTTTTTATAAGTCGATATATGGTTGATCTAGAAAGGCTGGTTAGCTGGATAACTAGGCCTATCTGCAATATTTCAATTCTTTTTTGCGAACTCATAATTAACTCCTTTGATAATTGGAGTTTTTTGTTCACAGTAATCTCAGAAAACCCTGGTCAAACCTGTTAAATATCTTTAAATAAAGTATGTAAAACAAACTAGTAGGTTATAATTGCGTGACGTAAAGTGCGTAACTTTGAACATTGAGAGGTGGAGAATAGGTGGCTTATTGTTCTGTGGAGGAGGTGGTTGCCATTAGTAACCAAAATGAGTTGGCGATATTGATAGGCGGCTATCTTGATCTTCTTGATCAGTTCGGACTTGTAAGCAGAAACCGCAATGCTAGATTGGGAGAAGTTGAACGAATCTTGCTGGACTTAAAGGACCAATGCGCTGACCTTGATGATGAAGTTATGTTTAGCATTTGCCATTTCATTAGATGGTTCAGGGAGCGTCCAGCCAAAGATAAGAGAATTAGAAAGCAAGTCCAAGCCTTACATAGCAAGGTTCGTCAGCGGCGATATAGGAGACTCGTAAAAGATCCAGAACAAAGAACGTTACTATATGAATTTGGTGACTATGCCCTTGAAGAGGACGATGACCTTGAAGAGGACGATGACCTTGAAGAGGACGATGACCTTGAAGAGGACGATGACCTTGAAGAGGACGATGATCTTGAAGAGGACGATGATCTTGAAGAGGACGATGATCTTGATGAGGATAGTGATCTTGATGAAAGTGGCGAGTTTGATGAAGATGGTGCTCTTGATAATTTCGATGACTTTGATCACATCGACGATGAGGATGGTGACAGAGGACAAGAATGTAAAGCAGTTCGACAAAAAGAGATAGCACCTACTTGGAAAAAGGGTAAGAGCTCCGTATTGAGAGATAATTTTATCCCTGATACGGTTAGGACGCAGCTTGATGAGCTCAGGACCAAATTGGCGTCTCAGCTTGATAGAGTGCTAACTGATGAAGAAATACTTACTATGAGTTTGAACAACCTTAAGAAATGCCTCAGTAATTAATGGCCTCGTAGTTGCGAAAAACTGAGTGTGATCTGACAGTATTTATTGCTTTAGGTTGATATTGATTTTGTAGGTTTGTAGTTTCCCTTTATCGAGATTGACTTTGCTGGATTCAATATCAATTGCCTTAATCCTTTCTGCCCCATGATGCTCAGCAATAAACTTATTCCAGCTTTCTATCGATATTTCTCCCGAAGGCTCTGGACCTTTAGTCATTACTTCAGGTTTAACTTTGACCAGTGAGGTTGTTTGTTTAGTCAAAGACTCTTTCTCAATAAGGCTTCCCTTTGAACGGGTTAGCCATATGCTATGTGCGGCAAGCTGATTGGTTTTGGTGAACCTTACAAAGGCATCTTTGAAGCCAGCTTTCCTTACTTTATTTAGTTTTCTAATGGCATCGAAGCGGGTAGGGTAAGGGCCTGTGATTACATGGTATAGAGAATTTGTGTCCTTATACAAGTGCGCGCTTTTGATTGATGGTTTGTTCTGTATGGATCTAATGGCGTTTTGCTTGCTCTTTGAGGCGTTTAGCTGGATCCAATAGTGCCCAGGTGAACTCTCCTTCTTAAAAGATAGTTTTCCAAGGTGGCTACTTGTTTGTTCGGCCAATGAGGCACTAGGAAGGCATAACAGCATGGTCAGAGAGGCTAGAGCATATAGTATTAGGTTGCGCATAATCTAACGATCGCCTCCTGCTTTGATTACTACTCGTCTGTTCAAGCTTGAGTACTTTGTTTCTGAGGAAACTGGTTTTTGGCTTCCATAGCTTTTAATGCTCAAGCGTTCAGGTTTGGCTCCAAGCTGGTTTATCAGGTAGGCTTTGATGGCCTTGGCTCGCTCCAAAGACAGGCGTTCAGCCTCTTTCTCGTGTTTGTCTGCGTGCCCCTCAATGGTTACATCAGTA
>NZ_LWFE01001765.1:0-1004 GCF_001635675.1 Oleiphilus sp. HI0061
GACTTTTCCCATTGTTCGTTATGGGTCATGATTCGGTTCAGCTCATCGATAGGCATTTGAAAAGCCAAAACGGCGATTTTCTCACCTTGTTTATTTACCACAGGGCTTGCCATAAAGGAGGCAGGAGCTTCATAAGATGGCGTATAAGACTGAAAAGAAGTAAAGGCAATGTGGTCAGGGTCACTTGCGTTGGCAGCTTCTTTATAGACTTTAGCTAAGTCACTATTTTTATAAGGCCCGGTAAGTAAAGAGGTGGCGTAATCGAGCTCTTTGAAAACGGAGTAAATAATCTCGCCTGAGTCAATATCGATCAAAAAGATGTCGTAATATTGGAATTCGTTAAGGTGCTTTCTAAACTCCGGGTGATACTCTTTGTGTACCTCATTGTAATCGGAGCTAAAGTCGAGTGAGTCTAAGGCATCTTTTTGACCTAAGGGGTTAGCGTTGTCTGCAATGAAGTGATATTGCATTAAACGGGCTTTATCGCTAATGCTGTTAAGTAAATTGCCGGGAGATAATGAAGAGCCTGGATTGCTCTCNGCATAGGTGGCACCAAATTGCCCGGTGTAATAATCTTCTAACTTGTCAGATATTTCGTTGCTACTGACGGTTTTAGGAAAATCATCATAGCTAGCGATGAAGCCTTCAGCTGAGTCGACGACACTATGGCTTGCAGAGAAAGCTTTAAGCTCATGTTTGATAGTCTGTAGGTAGCTGTGAATAAAGTCCTTCTGGGATTCTCGCTGTGTGATGAGCGCTTTCCGTGCTTCGTTTTCAATAACGCTTTCGGCAATATTAAATCCAACACCTGCTGTAATCAGAGCGGTTAATAGTACCGAAACAACGGACACTGAAAGTGATCCGAGGAGAACTTTTCGAGAGATGGACATGGTTGTTTCCTATTATTGCTATTTTAGTTCGTCGTTACTGACATTTTTAGTGTGGTGAAGACGCAACTACTTGTCAGCCGCAATCTATTTCAGCATAGGCCATTTAAGAAAAAG
>NZ_LWFE01001766.1:0-734 GCF_001635675.1 Oleiphilus sp. HI0061
GCCAATACAATCACATCACTTGCAGCCATCACCTCACGCGAGCGACCTGAAATCAAGGTTAGCGGCAGGTTTACCTCGCAATCGTCTAACAAGGATAAAATTTGCTCTTTGCGCGCCTCATTAACATAAGGTAAAACAAATTTGATATTGGGGTCGCGCTCATACAACCAACACGCAGTATCAAGAAAGCTCTTACCTATATAAGAAATCTCACCTGCTCGACTTCCGGGAAGCAGTGCTACCAGTTTCGCATTTTGATCCAAGCCCAAAGCCTCACGAGCCGAGCTTTTATCTGAATGTTCTGGAATGCTGTCAGCCAGAGGGTGACCAACAAATCGTACTGCAACGTCATGCGCTTTATAAAATTTTGCCTCAAACGGAAAGAGAGTCAACATCAGATCGACTGCACGCGCTATTTTAAAAATACGCTTCTGACGCCATGCCCAAACAGAGGGGCTAACATAATGACCGGTTTTCAAGCCCTTTTTGCGCAAGGCCAATTCCAAGCCTATATTGAAGTCAGGGGCATCAATGCCAATAAAAGCATCCGGGCGTGATTTTAGAAAATGTTGTTTTAGGCGACGCCGAATACCAATCAGCTCAAAAATACGCCCAAGCACCTCAACAAGCCCCATAACAGAAAGCCGTTCCATTGGTACATGAGAGTTAAAACCCTCAGCTAGCATTAAAGGGCCACCAATACCTTCGAACCGAGCATTGGGATAACGCTTAAG
>NZ_LWFE01001767.1:0-1140 GCF_001635675.1 Oleiphilus sp. HI0061
GGTAGAGGGGTTTGACTCATGTGATTTGCAAAGCAGTGCTTGTCGCCCTGAGTTGTGGGAAATCAGGTGGTTCGCTAATAAAGAAACGCAATGCCCATAGCGGAATGAGTAGCTCAAATTGAGCTTCTGCGTCCCTGGAAACTGTTGGGAAAAGCCGTTAATGATGTATTCGGGTTTTGCGCCGCGGAACTCGTATATCGTCTGATCAGGGTCGCCAACGACGGTCACTTTGGCGCGGTCCCCTGCGATATAGCTTAACAGTGCGTGCTGAAGGTCGTTGGTGTCCTGGTATTCATCGACCAGCACAATATCCATCTTGTTGCTAACAAGCTTTTCTAAAGAGGGATTTTGCTGAATAGCGATCACGGTATCGTAAAGCATATCCGTGTAGCTGATTCTGGCGTTGTGTTTTCGCCAGCTTTCGAAGACATCAAACAATTGAGGAAGAAAGCCGAACTTATCGCTCAAATCAAGATCATAGAGGGTTTGTTGAGGTGACAGCAGGCCATTTTTAACGGATTCGATAAACTGGTGGCCTGCTTCAACGTAATCTTTCTTATTACGTTTGGCATCTTTAAGGGCTTCGGAATCAAGTATTTGATTTAGCATTCGCCAGATATGAAAGTCGATCTCCTTATCACTGAGGATTTGTTTATTAAATGGTCGCAGTTGCCCTTCTTGAATAAAACGTTGGTATAGCCGATAACCCATCGCATGAAAGGTTCGCACCTCGGGAAGGCGGCTATGGTGGTTACCGATCCGTCTTAGTTTGGCGGCAAAGTCGGTCTTTGCTGCTTTGTTGAACATTAGGATGAGAATTCGCCGTGCATCATGGCCCTGGCTCAATAGATATACTATCCGATGAGCTAGGGTCGTTGTTTTACCGCTGCCTGCGACAGCAGTGACCACATAATGAGCAAGGGGTGATTCTACAACCTTAATTTGCTCGGGGGTCAGGGTGATATCTTGGCTTGGATGCATGCAGTGAATACTTGTTAGCGGTGACTTATTTTTGTGGTAATTGATACAAATAAAGTGATTGCCAGGCAGTGCTTTACTGGGGCTTCAAATTACATGACAATGGCGCCTTGGTGTAGCGTAGAGTTAACTTAAGACTCTCTCTCAACTCAACAACTAAGA
>NZ_LWFE01001768.1:0-614 GCF_001635675.1 Oleiphilus sp. HI0061
GAATTTACGAAACTATCCAAAGTATGATTAACAACGCCTTCCGTTGAGTTCTCAACTGGTACAACGCCATAGTTTGCCTGGCCAGACTCCACCTCTCGAAACACTTCATCAATTGCACTCATAGGCTGAGCATGAACAAAGTGTCCAAAATGTTTTAGGGCCGCTGCATGCGTATAAGTACCTTCCGGCCCTAAAAAAGCTACCTTCATTGGTTTTTCAAGGGCTAGACAACAGGACATTATCTCTCTGAAGAGCTTAGCAACATCTTCATCTGGCATAGGCCCCGTATTGCGTTCCATTACGGCCCGCAGGACCTGAGCCTCTCGCTCAGGGCGATAATACTGCACAAGCTCATTACCGGCAGCAGCCTGCTTCACCTCAGCAACACGCTGAGCACAAGCTGCGCGCTGGTTGATCAAAGACTGAATATTTTGATCAATCTCATCAATCTGAGCCCGTAGCTTTGCGAGCTCTGTTGCTTCATCTACCATTATATTTCCAGTTAGGCCTCAGGTGATTGATCTGAAGATTCATCTGATTCACTCGAAGCGCCTGCCTCAACAGTATCAGTTCCCTCTTCTATTTCTTGTTCATCAAGACTAGACTCATCAACA
>NZ_LWFE01001769.1:0-818 GCF_001635675.1 Oleiphilus sp. HI0061
TAAAAATCCATCAACTCCCCCATGGTATCCACCACAAATACTTCTGCATCGCTGGGAATTTTTTCAAATTCGCTTCTTCGTGCGGTGTTAAAGCCTTGCTTATTTGATTGCTGAAAAGCACTTTCGAAGCGCTCAGGGTGCCTAGGCACTAATACCAGCAAGGCATCGGGAAAGCGCTGCCTCAAACGTTCATGCACTTTTAAAACCAGCTCGTCTTCGCCTTCATGCGTACTCGCCGCGACCCAAATCTTAGGCTTAGCGGGTAAATTTGCGCTCAGGTGAGCGGCTTTTTTAACATGACTATCTTCCACGTTCGTATCAAACTTTACGCTACCCGTTACAAAAATCTTTTCCTTTGCGATATCTAGTGATTCAAATCGTGAAGCATCATTTTCGTACTGGCATAGCACGAGTGACAGATCATTCAACATCCAACCAATAGCGGGTTTCAAGCGTCGGTAGCCTTTTGCTGAGCGCTCTGACAAACGCGCATTAGCGATGACAACCGGGCAGTTTCTTCGCATCACCTGGTGAATCATATTTGGCCAGAGTTCGGTTTCCATAATGATCAGACATTCAGGTTTTACCCGGCGCAAAAACGCCTTCACCATAAAGGGAATATCGTAAGGTGCATAGACATGAAACACATCACTGCCAAAGCGCTTTCTAATTTGCTCGGAGCTGGTTGGCGTCATACTAGTGATAACGATATCTCGGTTTGGAAAACGCCTTTGAATCTCTCGAATAATTGGCTCCGCTGCTAGCACTTCGCCTACGGACACAGCATGCACCCAAATACTTCTATTCAGCTTTGGCGC
>NZ_LWFE01001770.1:0-638 GCF_001635675.1 Oleiphilus sp. HI0061
CATTATTAATTCGCAATTTTTAGTGTAGTTCATCTGCCTGACAGCCATAACAAACTAAATTATGTAGTCTTCCCAATCGTCTTCTGAAACCAGGCTTTCGCTGATTGCTTTTGAGCGCACCGAAATGTGATTTTCATGCATCATAATTTTGCTACCCGCGATCAAGGGGTGCCACTGGGGTAGCGGCTTCCCTTCAAATAGCAAACGATAAGAACAAGTTTCAGGGAGCCATACCGAGACCTCAGGTAAATCAGTCACACTTAGGTTAAGACAGTCAGGCACATAATTGTTTCGCTTGGAATAGACAGTACACTGACAAGCATCCGTATCCAGATATTCACAGCTGATACAGGTAAACAGCAAGTCATCGCTGTCTTCATCCTGGAGCTTATGCATACAGCACTTACCACAGCCATCACACAGAGCTTCCCACTCTTCTTTCGAAAGCTGGTCTAAGGCTTTTTCTTTCCAAAAAAACTTATCTACCGCCAATTGACTCGTCTCACCGTCATTAATTTAGCCGTGCAAACTATCTTTAGGTGGCTTATATAAATCCAACATTTCCGGGTCTTTTGCTGGCGGCATCTGCAAATAAAAGCCTTTCTCAGCAATATCGTCCAAAATTTTCTTAGCATCCG
>NZ_LWFE01001771.1:0-564 GCF_001635675.1 Oleiphilus sp. HI0061
TGGTAATAAAGAATACAATCGCAAAGTATTTGGTCATATGTGTTAGGAAGCTACCACTACCCTGACTACCAAAAACGGTTTGTGACGCACCACCACCAAAGGAAGCACCCGCTTCAGCACCCTTACCTTGCTGCAGCAAAACCAAACCAATCAAACCTAGTGATACCAGAATATGCACCACAATAACGGCAGTCTCTAACCATTCCATACTTTTAGCCTATTTTTCTACTCTAGTTGCCCGCCCCATCAAGAGCCTCAAACTCTTAATTGCAACAAACAACAATAAAAATTACTAACCAGCGCTCTTACAGATTTGTAAAAAGTCGCTCACTTTTAATGATGCGCCACCAACTAGCCCACCATCAATATCATCCTGACCAAACAATTCTTTGGCGGTTTTTACATTAACACTACCACCGTACAGAATTGCCATATTTTCAGCTAAGTCCGCAGACTTTTCTGAAACCTGCTGCCGAATATAAGCGTGCATTTCCTGAGCTTGCTCTGGCGTTGCTGTTTCGCCTGTCCCAATTGCCCAAACCGGCTCATAAGCAATAAGCAAAT
>NZ_LWFE01001772.1:0-634 GCF_001635675.1 Oleiphilus sp. HI0061
CCAACATTCGCCTATTGGAACACTGCTTATTTCCGCTTCGCCGTTTTGCCTGCTCGGAAGGTTGGGTATTGATGGTCAGCCCCAAGTGCTCTGCTAGCCAGATAATCACTTCATTAAGATCTACTGGTTCACTATCACTAGCAAGATATAGCGGCTCCAACGCTGAGCCTTGAGCATTCAAGCGAATTAAGTGCTCAATAAAACCCACGCAATCATCTTCATGAATACGGTTACTTCGACGTAAGGCTTTACTTAAAATAGCCGCGCCACTTTCCGCAGACTGCTTTACCTGATTAATTAACTGGCGACGAGAACCACCATAGATCCCGCTAAAACGAATAATCGTGCTGGGTATGCCGCTGTGTCGAAGTAGACCTTCCGCTTCAAAGATAAGCTTTCCTGAAAACTGTTTTGGTTCACAAGGGCTTTGCTCATCTATCCAACTATCATCATTCTGGTGATAGACACTGCTACTGGAAACAAAGATCAATCGCTTTAAGCGCTTCGGATTAGGAAGCATCGTAAGCGTGTTTTCTAAACCCGTGACATAGGTATCACGATAAGCCTGTTCGGTGCGCTGGGAAGGCGTCAGGCAATAAATCAGGTAATCAACACCATCAGTCAGGACTTGTGA
>NZ_LWFE01001773.1:0-1067 GCF_001635675.1 Oleiphilus sp. HI0061
AGCGGATGATACTTCAAATAGCAGCGCTTCAGGGTCGAGCGCCTGCGTACGAAAGATGCCAGGCTCCTCTATGGTATATTGAAGTATCAGACTGACCTCCAATAAGTTCTGATCACCCGTTGTCAGTTCCCGCTGAATTGGCGCCGATGTTTCCTCCACCATGTTCAGTTCCATTGAGCGTACCGAAGTCGCCTGTATCTTCTCTACCGTCTCCATGGGCCAAGGTAAATGATAATGCATGCCAGGCAAGACCTGATCGTCGACTATCTTTCCGAATCGCAATAATATTCCACGCTGCTCAGGCCCTACAGAGTAAAAGCCACTTAAGAGATATATCAACGGCAAGAGCCCTAAAAAGATCACCCACAAGACATGCTTATTTGATGCGAGTATATTTCTTAAATCACTTAGCATATGCATCTGACGCTCCGGGGCTCTCCAACAAGCGCTGGACGAGTGGTGACTCACTAGATAGAACCAAGGTCGTATCGTTGCCCATCATGTCTTTGTATAAATCCATGCTTTTTCGAAACTGATAGTATTCGGGGTCTTGGGCATAAGCCTCGGTAAATATTTCGGTTGCTCTGGCTTCCCCGTCACCCAACATGGTTTGCGACTCTCGATGCGCTTTAGCCAAAAGCTCACGTACCTCTCGTTCAGATTCAGCCTTAATTTTTTCAGCCTCTTCAGTACCTTCGGCACGATAGCGAGCAGCAATACGTTTTTGCTCTGCAATCATACGGTCATAGATAGCCTGAACATTTTGCCTAGGGAAACCAAAACGGTTCGGGCGAATAGCAAGCACTTCAATACCGTAATCCTGTAAGGCAACCGGAGCACTATTTGCAGTAATTTCCTCAAATATGCTTCGCAAACTGGATTTGTCAGGCCTTGTAGAGAATATGCCACTCAAGGTCGCATGACCTATTGCAGCACCAATATTAGACGTCACCAGATCGGTCAGCCTCGATTGTGCGACTTCGAGATTACGCAAACTACCCAGAAAAAGCTCAGGCTTTGAAATTCGCCATAAAGCGAAGCTCTGAATCACTAAATTTCGACGATCG
>NZ_LWFE01001774.1:0-950 GCF_001635675.1 Oleiphilus sp. HI0061
CTTTATCAGTTTGCGCGCATGGATTGCTTGCATTTTACTCTCCCAACTCTCTAATAGTCATGCTGCGCTTAAAATTTGGCAGCTGGCTTTTCCGGCGTTTGCACACTTGGAAGGCCCTGTGACTATGGCTTTGCTTAGGTTTCACTTTGTATCTGAAACCGTGCAAATGTTAGATTATTTATCAATAAGTATACGCAGCTTGAGCAACAATGGAATATTAAATTGGTCAAACAATGAGCGCTATTTAGAACTTAAGTTTAAAAGCGTCTGTAACTCTATGAAATAATTATGGCAGATGGGCTTATTTTTCGGTGTTAAAAAATGTAACATTTGGTTTCAATTGAAACTTGAATGTCATATTGCTCAGATATAACACTACTTTCTTGGTGCCGTTTCGCCAAGATATCTGCTATCTTTGCAATCACTATCGTTCTGTCGTTCTCATTACATAAAAACAATATTTGGGGTCAGGCATGAGTAACAGCAAATTAAAACCTTTAACAGGTGCTGATACAGCTTGGTTGCGTATGGACTCTCCTACCAACCTGATGATTATAAATGCCATGCTCATTACCGAGAGTATGGCTTTTGATGATTTTAGAAATACCATCATTAATCGTTTCTTACGTTTTCCACGCTTTACTTCTTGCCCTGTATTCAAGACCGGGCAGTATTATTGGCAGGAAGATCCTTACTTCGATATTGATAACCATGTTAAACGTGTTGCGCTAACAGGTAATGCAGACAAAGAAGCTCTACAGAGCTATCTTGCGGATCAGGCGAGCATACCGCTGGATGCAAGCAAACCTTTGTGGCAGCTATTGTTTGTCGATAACTATGAGCAGGGTAATGCGATTATTCTGCGGGTTCATCATAGCTATGCAGACGGGCTAGCTTTGATTTCTGTTTTTCACTCGATTACCGATGATGCGCCGAATGTGAAACCGTTT
>NZ_LWFE01001775.1:0-8226 GCF_001635675.1 Oleiphilus sp. HI0061
AGACTTCATGAACGCCCAACCCGAATCCATACTAATGAAGGAAGATATCATTAACTTTCTCAGTAAATGGCTTCCTCAATTCAAAGCATCAAACCGTAGCTACATGACTATCGCGATCGGCTGTACCGGCGGCCATCACAGATCGGTCTATATTAGCGAACAGCTTGGTGCGCACTTCAAGTCGCAATTTGATAATGTCCAAATTCGCCACAAAGAGCTACCTTCACCTCACAAAACGTAATAAACTACCCTCTTTTCATTAGCTTAGTAGAACATCCATGCTTTCAGAACAAATCGAAATTATTAACAAACTTGGTCTCCATGCCCGTGCAGCCGCTAAATTTGTCGGTACTGCAACACGCTTTGAAAGCAGTATTAAAATCGCAAAGGATGGCCGAGAAGTCGATGGTAAAAGCATTATGTCTGTGATGATGCTCGCCGCAAGCTGCGGATCTTTTGTTGAAATCAGCTGCGAAGGTGCGGATCAGGAAGAAGCAATGACAGCGATCAAAGACTTGATCAATGATAGGTTTGGAGAAGGCGAATAAGCGCTCACTAAATTTCAAGCCCCCCACTCTTATCAGCTCCAATAAACTAGAACTCACTTTATAAAAGCAAACTAAGGCTCTGTTTATTGGATTATTCTGACTGTCGAAGTGTCAATTCATGCGCTATACTTAAGCAAACGTTTAAGCTATCTATATAGGTCTAATTGTAATCATCACTTCACCAGGCTTATCTGTTTTATCACTTAGCAGTTAACTAGAGATCAACGTGTTCCATGCCTAGCCAATTTTCAAACAAAAGCGCTAAAGAGAAACTTCATAGTGTAAATGAAGTAATCGAAAGCGGCTCTATCCGGCAAATTGAAAGGGTTGTGAACAAGGGGCTAAACGCAAGTGATATTGCACACCTAATTGAATCCTCTCCACCGCGAGAGCGAGCACTAATATGGCGCTTGCTGAATGACGATTTAAAAGGTGAAGTCCTACAAGATCTCTCTGAAGACATACAGGCGCACTTCCTCAGCAAGTTAAATGCTCAGGAAGTCGTAAACTTCACAGAAGACCTCGATACAGATGATCTCGCCGACATACTTCAGCAGCTACCTGACAATGTATCAGCTGAAGTCCTTGAGTCAATGGACACGCAAGACCGTGCCCGTGTCGAGGAAGTCCTCTCATATCACGAGGACACTGCCGGCGGCTTAATGAATACAGATACCGTCACCATCCGCCCCGGTATCACTATTGACGTTGTGTTGCGTTACTTAAGAAGACACCGTTCCTTACCAGAAATGACTGACAAATTGTTGGTTGTTAGTCGTAAAGATGAGCTAGTCGGAACTCTGCCACTTAATAAATTACTTGTCTCTAATCCCACTGCCACGGTTCGGGAAGTAATGGAAACTGACACCATTACCATAGATGTCAATCTGACCGATAGCGAAGTAGCTAATCTATTTGAAAGAAGAGATCTCGTCTCTGCGCCGGTTATTAACAAGGAAGGCATCCTTCTGGGCAGAATTACAATCGATGACGTGGTTGATGTCATCAGAGAAGATGCTGACCATTCGCTAATGAGCATGGCAGGTCTTGATGAAGAAGAAGATACATTCGCCCCCGTTAAGCAAACAAGCAAGCGCAGAGCTATATGGCTTGGCATCAACTTGATTACTGCCTTCATCGCATCAACAGTGATTGGCGTATTCAAAGAAACCATCGAGCAAGTCGTAGCGCTCGCCGTATTGATGCCTATCGTCGCCAGCATGGGGGGCGTCGCAGGTAGCCAAACATTAACACTGGTTATTAGAGCTATTGCTGTTGGCCAAATCAGCCATTCAAATCTGTCATGGCTGTTAAACAGAGAGTTTCTAGTATCCATAATCAACGGCACACTTTGGGCTTTTGTGGTCGCTGTCGCCGCCATTCTTTGGTTTAACGACCTAACGATTGGCCTGGTGATCGCTGCAGCAATGGTCATTAATCTAGTCGTAGCCGCCATCGCTGGCACAATCCTGCCTATTTACCTAAAATCAAAAAGCATTGATCCTGCACTAGCTGGTAGTGTTATCCTTACCACAATTACCGATGTTGTAGGCTTTTTGTCATTCTTGGGCTTGGCAACTTTTGCCTACGCGAACTAGTAAGACTCCATTAATATATTTTTTTGTTATACCATACAGGTACCCAAGTAATGAGCGATTTTGACCAATACCACGACGAAGATGATCTAGAATTTGAGAAAAGTAAAAGTCAGGTCAAGCGCGAGATGGAAGCACTCCAGGCTTTAGGCCGAAAACTTACTGAACTAAAGCCAGCTCAGCTAAAAAAAGTGCCAATGAGTGAAGATCTGACTCATGCAATAAAAGAGTCCTACAATATTCGTCAAAATGAGGCGAAAAGGCGGCACCTTCAATTCATTGGTAAGCTAATGCGCGCAGAAGACGCTGAAGCGATTCAGTTCGCAATTGATCAGTTTGACTCCAGCAGTCAACGATATGCTCAAGAGCTTCACCAAATGGAGTCCTGGAGAGACCGTTTGATTAGCGGTGGAAATGATGTGCTTAGTAATTTTATTTCCGACAACCCTGATACAGACGTACAACACCTGAGAGCGCTCGTTCGCAACGCTAAGAAAGATCACGACCAGCAAAAGAATACTGGCGCGGGTAAAAAGCTGTTTCAATATATTCGAACGATTACTCAAGATATTGAGTAAAGCCAGCTAACTTGAAAATAGCGGCATCGCTGCGCGAATTTTATTCAAGCCTTTAAAATCCAAATTCGCACTACAAATACCAGCTCCTTTGCCGAGCTGGTTTAATATGTTTCCCCAAGGGTCGATGATCATACTCTGTCCCCAAGTTTTACGCCCACGGCTATGCTCTCCACCCTGATTTGCAGCAATAACAAAGCACTGGTTTTCAATAGCTCGCGCACGCAACAATAACTCCCAATGAGCTTGGCCGGTTTTTTCGGTAAAAGCAGAAGGTACAAGTAATATTTTTGCCCTTGCCCTACGCATGTCCTGATACATCTCTGGAAAGCGCAAATCATAGCAAATTGAAAATCCGATTCCGGCCTGAGTACCATCTTCGAAACTTATCGTTTCAACTACGGTTCTTTCACCGGGACAAAAGGTATCCGACTCACGATACTCGCCATGCTCATCACCGACCTCAACATCAAATAAATGTTGCTTATCATAGTAGGCCTGTACTTCACCTGAGATATTAATCAGAAGACTACGACTAAAATATCGTTGCTTCCCTTGTGAACTAAGTGAGAGCGAAGCGGGGAACGGCAAACTACCCAAAACCAGGTTGATAGAATTATTTTTGGCAAATTGACGAAAGGCTTCCAAATATCCTTCGAACTTTTCCTGAAGCTGGGAATTTAGTGCGCTGCCGAAATAAAGAAAGTTTTCAGGGAAAACAACTAGCTCACAATCAGAACCAGAAAATTCACGCTCGAGTACCTCCATCGCCAGCTTGAAATTTTCTTCTGGCTCATCAGTACTGACCGTTTGAATGCATGCAACTCGAACCACGGCGTTACCTTATATAATTGATTGATGTCGTAGTATTTTAATTCGGTGCCAAATTGCTTTCTGCACCCGCATCACTCTCTTCTATTGGTGGCGTTACTCGCTGAGGCGTTTGAGTCGTCTTACGTTTTTTCTTGCTCGCGTTTACCGCCTCTTTTAATTCCACTATAGGCTTTTGCCACGTACCCGTAATATCGTATCGGGAAGTAGTTAAAGCACTTAAGGGTTCACCAAGCAATTTGTCTGCAAGCCAAACTAAACCTCCAATTTGAGGAGCACCAAGAACGAGAGCTGCCAAAGGCACATTCTGCGAAAAAGGCAGCTCAATAAGCATGTCCAGGTCCAGCGCCTTACTCGCTAAGTCACTACTTCCGTTTATGGTGTACTTCCCTGCCGGCCCATCAATGACCAAGGGTTTAGAGAGTGTAAGTAAGCCCTGATCTATACTTGAGTTCATCGTAAAAGAGTCGAAGCCGACCCCACTTTTATACAGGTCGGAGAAATCCAGCTTTAAACGACGCATTATCGCTTCAGCGTTCAAGATGCCGAACAGACGTAAAGCACCTGTTTTTTCATCGTCAGTTTGCAGAAATCCATCTTCGAGTATCAGTGACAGAGAGCCTGATAGTTTACCTAGCGAAAAGTCCTTAGGTGCACCAGGCCAGGTAAGCGCAAGCTTTGAACTAAAGTCATCACTACTCACAAGAGGATCAATACCTGCCAATCTGAATACATTTTCAAAATGCCTACCTTTGCCATCCATTGTCAGAATGCTGGTCTGTAAATTGTCTTCTGAAACCTGCCAATTAAGCCGTCCGGAAAACTGGCTACCTTTAACACTGCCTTTTATATTTGAGAATATCGCTCCTGTTGGCGACGACTGCAAATTACCACTCCAAGCACCTAGTTTTCGACCATCTAACTGCAAGTTAGACGCGGAGAATTCGACATTACTAAGCGTTCTAGGGTCAATTGGCGCACTATCTTCCTTTAAGTCTGAACTTGGTGTATCGCTACTTAATACCAGTTTGCTGAAATCTGCCTTGATAGAGCCATCAGTATTCGGCAGAACTATTTTTCCGGAGATATCCTCGCCTCTCAACTCAACTTGCCACTCATCACTTGGCTGAGAAATTTCTATACGAGCTTGTTTTAACTTATGATCAAATGCAGTTGTAGAAGCAACATCTAACTGAACTTTCTTAAGAATACTTTCCGTATTATTATCACTATCCAGCTCCCAAGGTAAGGCTATTAAATCGCCTACAAAGTCGATCCATGAATCTGCATCTAGTTCATTGAGATTAGCCGCGATGTTGAGGCCACTTAAGTCTGGCGCTTCCATACTAGCCTTATTTATCGAAACCTCTCCAAATGAAAATTTACCATCCACAAACAATAATTCGGTGTTGAGCGCCTGACTATTATCCAAGTTCAGTTTAGACAATACCAACATCTGCGAAGGTTTGAGTTTTAGACGAGTAATGAAATCCTCTCGTTGATCAACATGTTTCGCCAAGGGCCAAGGCCAGTCGCGCGTCAAGCCTTTTAAATTACTTCGAATATCAACAAAAGGCTCAGACTCCTTATGATTTGGGAGGTATAGTTCAGCGAGGTAATCGAAGCTTCCACCCAAAAACGCCGTAGTTTGATAGCCAAAAAAGTCGAAAACCTGTTCGATATCGGTATTACCTGCCAGGCTTATATTCGTTTGTGAGAGGTCTCTAAATTCATTACTTTCAAGATCAGTAAGCAGATAATCGTATGTAGCTGGATCAAAAGAAGTAGAAATATTTAGCAATGCAGGCTTCCCGAAAGCAATAACCTCTACGTCATTAGCTGTTACGCCCTTATCTTCTGTAACGTCGAGGACACCTGTCACGCGGTCAAAACTGATTCCAGAATCGGGATGATGAAGCTTAACCCCTTCTAAAGTCGAGCGAATAAGATAAGCAAGCTCAGCGCCGTCATCTCCTTCGGATACGGGTATATCCAAGAGTACGTCAACATCAAAGTCACCTTCGAACACTAACTGCTCTGCAACAGCTTCAGTATGTTCAGAGATTGGTGACTCAGCCAACCAATACTGTAAGTTTTCAGATGTAGCCTTTGTACTGCTTTCTATTCTAAGTATTGAGCTGGCTGCCCCTTCAGGCTCAAGCATTGTAGCTCGAACTTCATTTAGCTTTGTGTCGACAATTTTGGCCTCAGGAGCAATAACCAGCAACTGACCATTTTGAAGTGAGATATTCGCGTTTAGTTGCTCAGCAGGCGGCCAATTCCTGTCAAAGTCGAGCACCAGGTTTTCAGTATTCAGGTCGATGCTAGAAGTAAAGCTGTTGTCTGCAGTAATAGTTTCAACTGATCCGTGCCCCAGGTAAACTCCTGAAACAACGGTACCGGACCTTAAGGCATCGACTAACCAATCATGTAGACCTGAACCAACAATATAGTAAGGCACAAAAGACGGAGCGCTGGGAGCACTAAGATCTTGAAGAGCAATGGCTAAATCCAAGTAATCTTCATCGCCCTCTCCGTTTAGCCTTATAGAAAAATCACCATATACCAAACCTCCGTCTTGTTGCACCAAGCGCAAGCCATCAGAATAAACGTCTACGCCGTCTTCTTGAATATCCCACGCAACGTAACCATCAGCCTTTGCCATCGTCCAAGGCTCAAGAAATAATTCCGGGAAACCCAGCTCAAAGTCATGACTTGAAAAGTTTACGAAGCCTCCCTGATTATCAGCAAATACATATCCATTGATACCCATCCCGGAGGGTGTTCCTTCATAAGCATCTAGAGAGACCTGATCAAGCTCAGCTTCAAAGGTAAATGATGAGGCGTCTTTTTGATGTTCGATATTGATCCAGGCGTTTTTTAGTTGCCCTTCTGGCTGACTAATCTCAAGACGATCATGAAGATTATCTGACAAAAGCCCAGACGCGAGCCCCAATTGAGCAAGACAGTAAATATCGAGTTCTGACATCGATACCTTTGTTTGCGATGCATCACTGTTAATATTAATAACATCGCTTTGACACAAGCTCCCTTTCCAGGAGAAATTAAGGCCGTAAACAGACATATTCTGACCCTGATTGCTCTTTTGCCAATGGTAATCGAAAGCCAGGTTTCGTATTGGCGGAACGGATTGTTCCCCCGCACGCCAATTCATTTCATTTAGCTGAAGGTTGCCTTGAATTGATGTAAGACTAAACCCTTCGAATTCTAACCATGCACGCGTGCTTGCGGAAATATCATCAATTGATAGACTTTCCCAGCTATAAACTTGTAGCAATTTACCAAAGAATTCAGCGGAGCGTGCTTCGATATATAAGCTAGTCTTCATTCTTGATTCAGTTAACACGCCCTTACCTTCCAGAGAAAAAGATAATAAGGAACTAGCACTGTCAGACTCTCGAATCGAGCCGCTAATGAAGACACTATCATCGTGGTAAGTTAAGGAGCTGTTGGGAATTCTAAGAGTTTGAACCAAGCCTTTATTGTTATGTAAGGAGAGGCTTAAATCGTTAAGGTAGATTTTCGCTTGCCCAAGTAGAGCTTCTATATCTATTGGCAAGGCAGTTGGTGTCGCCTTCTCTTGCTGCTGTAACAATTCTTTTAAATCTACCGGTGTTGAAGCGACGGACCAGGCACCATCCTCAAACTGTTGCATACTAAGCTCAGTATGCTCAATCATGATTTCCTTGATAGAAGGCTGGAGATTAAGAAGAGAGTTGAGGAATGAAGCCTGTATACGTATACGCCCAACATAAGCGTAGCTCTGCCCGTTGACGCTAAGGCCGTGAATATTGAGCGTTGGGTCAAGACCACGCCAAGCAGAGTTCAATTGACGAATTTCAACACGCTGACCACTTAACTCAGATAGGTAACGCTCTAGATCAGGACGGTAGTCTTCAAGAAATATACTGGCTATTCTTAGCCCGAGTACGTACAAGGCAACCAGAAATAATACCGAAAAGGCAATCGTTATTAACTTAATCCTAATGATTTTCAGTATTTTATTCTTCACATTGTCACGCTAGACTAAGACTACATCAAATTGTCCCTGATTATACATGACTTCTACTTGAAACTTGATTTGCTTGCCAATGAAGGTTTCCAAGTCAGCAACATTGTCAGACTCCTCATCGAGTAAGCGATCAATCACGTTTTGCGAAGCCATAACCAAATAGATATTTGCGTCATAAGCACGATTCACCCTGAGAATCTCACGCATAATTTCATAACAGACTGTTTCAGCGGTCTTTAACACACCAGTGCCATCACATACAGGGCAAGGCTCACACAAGGTTTGCCCCAAGCTTTCAGTGGTACGCTTACGTGTCATTTCAACCAGGCCAAGCTCTGAAACGCAACTTACCGTTGTACGTGCATGGTCTCGCTCAAGCATTTTCTCTAACATTCGTAGAACCTGGCGCTTATGTTCCTCATCCTCCATATCGATGAAGTCGAGAATGATAATCCCGCCAAGATTTCTTAAGCGCAATTGCCTACCAATGGTCCTTGCAGCTTCGAGATTGGTCTTGAATATGGTCTCTTCAAGATTACGATGCCCGACAAAACCGCCGGTATTCACATCAATCGTGGTCATAGCTTCGGTTTGATCAATGATTAGATAGCCACCAGACTTAAGTTGAACCTTTTTTCCCAGCG
>NZ_LWFE01001776.1:0-19965 GCF_001635675.1 Oleiphilus sp. HI0061
CGAAATCCTCGGCACCTCTGTATCAGGCGAGTATATCGGCAACACTGACACTCTGGAAATTGAAGAATCCTCAAAAAAACCTAGTTTTATGCTGCTATCCAGTGGTGAAGTTGATCAGTTTGTTATTGGTGTTCAACTCATGGGCGACAGCGATAGCCGGATCGAAATCAAGACTGATGAGCAAGGTGAGATTGTTGTACCCTTCCTGCAACAGGATGAGGATGCAGGCTAATGCATAGGTCTATCAGGCAACGTAATCTTTCTAAGATAACCAAGCATGCGGGCTTCACACTTTTAGAAGTAATGATGGCTATGCTGGTCTTCGTCTCGGTAGCCATGATTCAACAAGAGGTGACGGCATCAACCGTTAGCCAATATTTTAACGTAAGGCATAAGATAGTTGCTTCTTGGATTGCGGAAAATAAGATCACAGAGCTTCAGCTTTCAAAATCACTGCCTGCAATTAAAGAATATAAAGAAGAGATCGAGTTTGCGAATCAAGAATGGCAGGTGGTTTCTAAGGTTAGCAAAACAGCAAATGCCGATATCAACAAGCTCGACGTAGATGTCTATCTTATCGATGAGCAGAGTGGCGATAAGAGCAAAAAACTAACACTTTCCAGTATGTTAGGGCGCTACTAATGCTGGATTCCACCAAAATCAAGCAAGCCCTTGCATCTCAACAAGGCTTCACATTGCTAGAAGTCCTTATCGCGATAGGTATTACTGCATTAATTGGTTTGGGCGCCTGGCAGGTATTGAACTCAGCGATCACAAGTAGTGATCGTACTCAGGTTCATCTCGAAGAGCTGAATCAAATTCAAAAAGCAATGCTGATCGTTAAGCGCGACCTTTCGCAAGTCATTGGTCGTTCGATACGAGACGAGTATGGCGACTATCAAAACGCACTGGATAGCAGCTCTGATTTTTATAAAATCCAATTTAGCCGAGTAGGCTGGCGTAATCCTTTAGACGATAAGCGTTCCGAGATTCAACGTGTCGCCTACGAGCTGGATAGTGAAAAGCTTGTAAGGCACTACTGGACAGCGCTTGATCAGACTCAGGACAGTGAAAGCATTCGAAAGACTCTCTTAAACGATATTGAATCTCTTGATTTTCGTTTTTTGAATGAGAGCGATGCATGGGTGGGTAAGTGGCCTGTTGAATCGCTTGACAGCGAGACCACTTCACCTGACCCGCGTCAAACAAACAACAGCTTACCCAAGGCAATTGAAATCGAAATAGCACATAAACGCTTCGGCAAGGTGAAGCGCTTGTTTGAGGTAGGGAGCTATTTTTCCGGCAAAGAGCTTGAATTAAGTGGCGGCGCATCTTCAGATAACGGTCTTGATGGCCAGAAGGCTAAAGACTGATGCCTCTGCTATATAGAACATACGGTATTCAGTACCCATGCTCAGTTAAAAAACAGGGCGGGGTCGCCTTGATGATTGTCATCTTTGTTTTCGCATTAGTTTCTATACTGTCTGTCGGTATGTACAACAGACAGAGTATTTTTGTTCAGCAGGCCGGTAATTTATTTGCCCAGTCTCAAGCGTATCAATACGCGATTGGCTCCGAGTTATATGCAAAGTGGTGGCTAAAAGATGATTGGGATAATGATAAAGATGTAGAAAAAGAATTCTATGATGACCTAGCCTTTCTTGAGTCCTCTTTAACAAGACCCTATGAAGGTGCAATTGTTTCGTCACAGTTTAATGATGTTCAAGGGAAGCTGAATCTAAATGACCTAGTCAGTGTGACAGGGGAAGTTATCCCTGTAATGAAGGAACGCTTCACTCGTTTATTTAATCGTTTGGCGATCGAAACGGTAAAGCTTGAGCAAATTATTGACTGGCTTGATGAAAATCAGGACTCAAGTGGTTTTGATGGGGCGGAAGATGGCGAGTATTTGTCCTTAGACCCTCCTTATAGAAATGCTGGCCAGCCTATGCTCGATATATCAGAATTACGATTACTTCCCACAATCAGTAATGAAGACTTCAAAAAACTATTAGAGCATGTCACTGTATTGCCTCAGGGTTGGGCTCCCGTTAATGTAAATACTGCAACAGCGGAAGTTTTACAGAGTTTAAGTGAAACCCTTACTGATGCCCAGGCAGATAGCTTGGTAGAAGCTCGTCAGGATAAGGCCTGGAAGAATATTGACGAGTTTAAGGCTGAGACTTTAGTTGCGGATGGAAAAATAAACTTTAATTACATCGGGGTTCGATCTGACTTTTACGAGTTAGCGACCGAAGTGACACTTTCCGAGCGCACGGTCAGGTTAAGAAGTGTACTCTATCGGAGTAACGAAGACGGGTCTTTACAGGTTCTTAGTCGTAACCAGGGCCAAAAATATTTAATTACCAAAGAGCAAGTGGCGCTATAATAAAACGATTAGCGTCGTTCAAAACAGATAGAGTAAACTCATGCCAAATACATTGTTTGTAAGGCCACATAAAGTACATCAGGTAGAAGGAGCGTTATATGAATGGGCGCTCTATGATATTGCTGGTGAGCAACTTAAATATGGCGCGCGTTCGAGTCTGGAAATAATCGATCAGACCTTAATGCAGAATGGTATCGAGAATGTTGAACTGATTGCGCTTTGGCCTTCTTCAGCCGCCTTTGTAAGCGAAGTGAGTCTGCCAGGAGGTCAGGCTCGTTACCTGCAGCAAGCGCTACCCTTTGCAGTAGAAGAGCAGGTTGCGCAAGATATTGAGCAAATACATATTTGTTTGGGGCCAAAAAGCAAACGAGGCGCTTACTCGGTCATTAATATCGACCACTCTTTGTTCGAGTCAAATTTTCAGTCTTTTAATAGCGAAATGGCCGATATTCCTTTAGCTGGCGTGTATCTCGATGCGCAGTGTCTGCCTATTGCTGAAGATGACCTTAGTCTTTGTTTGTCTAGCGGCTCAGTAATCGTTCGTTCTCTCGAAGGAAAGATGATTTCCTTAAAGCCTGATAACCTCATTCCATATTTAGACAGTGTTTTTCTTGCGCCAAGTGAAGATGAGGAAGCACGCGAGCTTTCGATGAAGGTTTGGGTTGCAGCTGACTATATGGAAGCGGCTAAGATGTTGCTTGCTCAAATAGAGCAGTACCCACACCTGTCTATCTCAGTTGAGCAGTTTGGTTTAAGTGAATTTGAATTCCTATGTGAGTGCTATACACGTAATAAAACAACCCTGACAAATTTGTGCCAAGGCGATTTTGTGATTGCTCGTCAGTCTAGCGGGTCCTGGCATCGCTGGAGAGCTGTTGCAGCACTTGCTGGACTTGGGTTTTTACTGCAATTCGGCGTGTTTATTGGCCAGGGTATGTACTTTGAAGGGCAGGCTGATTCCGCTGGCCAAAGCGCATTAACAGCCTACCAAAAAATAGTACCCAACTCGAAACGGACAACACTTGGCAAATTGCCGCGTATTATCAAGGGTAAGCTTAACCAGCAGCGCCAGGGCGGTAGTAGTGTCGATGTCGGTTTTCTCCATTTATTAGGAGAGGCGGGGTATCAGTTTGATCGAAGCAAATTTAAAGGCCAGCTTCAATTTAAAAGCATTAACTATAATCAGCAGCGTGCTGAGTTAGTCTTAGAAATGCAGGCTCAAAGCTTTGATCAGTTAGAGAGTTTAAAAAATGCCATCGTTAGTGCTGGCCTAACGGCGAAGATCAGTTCCGCTGTTCAAGAAAAAGAATATTTTCGCGGCCGTATTAGTGTCGGCGGTGCTTAGTTTAGGTAGTTAAGAGAGATATTGAGATGTTAGAAGCTTTAAAACAGAACTCTGCGCTACTGAATATGCGCAAACAGTATGAGATGCTATCGGCACGTGACCGTTTGGCTCTTAAAGTGCTGCTTGTAGCTCTGAGCTTGGTTATTCTGATCTTTGGCTTAATGAAGCCAGCTTATGAATACAAAAAACAAGCCGAGGCAAAGCTTGAGCAAAATCAGCAATTGCTAGCCTTGGTAAACCAGAATAAAGCCGCACTGAGAAGTCTTGGTCAAAACAATCAAGGCAGTGCTTCCAAAAAAGCATTGAATAGCCAGCAGCTGGTTTCATCGGTTACTAATCTTGCAAAGCAACAGAAAGTGGCACTTAAGCGCTTCGAGCCAAGCGGCGACAATAAGCTAAAAGTTTGGGTGGATGACGCCTCTTTCGATAAGGTAATTTCTTGGTTAAGTCGCTTGAAAAGCTCATTAGGTGTGCGAGTCGAGCAGATTTCCATTGATAAAGATGATGCACCAGGGAAGATCAGCGCCAGAATGACATTGTCTTCATAAGTCTGTAGCGCGATATATTAGTCTAAGAACTAGGGGCACCTATGACAAGAATAACAGAAGAAACCAAAGCAAGAGTTGTTCGACTTGAACCTGGCGCTTTTACCGAAGCTAAAGCAATTCTATATAGAGCTTATAAACATGAGCCTACCTTTAAATACCTATTTGACGCTTCGCGCCCTGGTTATGATCAACGTATCAGGGCAACTATACGAGAGTTAATTAACTTACATTTTTCCAATCAGCAAGATGTGATCGGCCTGGCATTGGATAATCATTTGATTGCAGTTGCGCTAGTTGGCAGTCCGGATATCCGTTTGACACTAAGTCGTCAGTGGAACTGGCGTTTGCGTATGATGCTTACAGCAGGAATGGACTGTACATGGCGTTATATTAATTACCATAAACAGATCCACGAGTGTCTACCTAAAGGTGAACACCATGAATTACCTCTGTTGGGGGTGGATTCAAAATACAGAAATTCGGGTTACGGTAAGCAGTTGATGTTGGCGATAGAAGATATCTGTAAAGAAAACCCGCGCTCCGGCGGTATAGCGCTTGATACTGGTAATACGCGGTACTTGAAGTTTTATAAGAGTATTGGTTATAAAACCCTTGGAACCGTTAAACTGGGTGAGCTCGTTGAAAATGTATTATTCAAAGAGTGCAGTCACTAATTCTGTATTTATATTTTACCTGTCTTAAGCTATTAAATGCTCTAGTGTAGTTTTCGAGCTTAGGCATACCGACAATATCCGTTTTTGAAGAGTTCTTTATGTCATCTTATGATTTTGATTTGTTTGTAATTGGTGCTGGCTCCGGCGGTGTTCGTTTGGCTAGAATGTCGGCCTCGATGGGCGCTACAGTTGCTGTTGCAGAAGATCGCTATCTTGGCGGTACGTGTGTAAATGTAGGCTGCGTACCAAAGAAACTATTTGTTTATGCATCCCATGTTCATGAAGAGCTTGAAGACGGCAAAGGCTATGGTTGGCATTTAAATGGTGATCTGAGTTTTAACTGGCAAACCCTGGTCAAAAATAAGAATACTGAGATTGAGCGTTTAAACGGTATTTATGATTCCTTGTTAACTAACTCGGGCGCTAAAATTATTAATGGTCGAGCTCGCATAGTTGATGCCCATACTGTCGAAGTGGCAGGGCAGCAATACTCGGCTGAGCGAATCGTTGTCGCGACTGGAAGTTGGCCGTTCATACCTAATATTCCAGGTGCCGAGTATGCAATCTCTTCCAACGAGCTTTTCTATCTTGATAACTTGCCCGATACTGCAACGGTTGTGGGTGGTGGCTATATAGCTGTAGAAATGGCCGGAATTCTTCAAGGGCTTGGTGTCGACACGACCTTGGTTTATCGTGGTGAGCTGTTCTTGCGCGGTTTTGATCAAGAAGTGCGGGAGTTCGTGCGTGATGAGATTAGCAAAAAAGGTATTCGCTTAAGGTTTAATGAGAATATCGACAGTATTTCAAAGCTGGATAACGGTTCTTTAAATCTTCAGCTAAAAAGTGGCGCTACCGAATCTACTGGTTTGGTGCTTTATGCAACAGGTCGAAAGCCATACTCCTACGACTTAGGCATAGAGAATACTAAGGTAGCGCTTGATGACAAAGGTCAGATTAAGGTTAATGATTATTTTCAAACAAGTGAACCCTCGATCTATGCGATTGGTGATGTAATAGGTGGTATGCAGCTTACGCCGGTTGCGCTTGCCGAAGGTATGTTCTTAGCTAATTATTTCTTTTCCTCAACTAAACCTTCATTAGTCGACTATTCCTTGATACCGACGGCTGTTTTTTGTCAGCCAAATATTGCTACGGTTGGCTTGAGTGAGGAGCAAGCGCGGGAAGAGTTTGATGACATTGATGTCTATGTGTCTAATTTTAAAATGATGAAGCATACTTTGTCTGGGCGTGATGAACGTACCTTAATGAAGATGGTTGTAGACAAGAAAACAGATGCTGTCTTAGGTGTTCACATGGTTGGTGCAGAGGCCGGAGAGATTATTCAAGGTATTGCCGTTGCATTAAAAGCTGGCGCTACGAAACAGAGTTTTGACCAAACTATTGGTATTCATCCTACTGCTGCAGAAGAATTTGTAACGATGCGCCAGCCTAGAACTTAAGGTTTTTTTGCTTCGATCACCAGAAAAATACACTGACCCTGAAATTATCAAGAAAAGTAAGTATACTTCCGTTTTTTACGGAAGGTGGTATGTAAGTAGTCATTGGTATTTTTTACGAGCCAGACTTTCATCACGTAATCCATTATCCATAGCAGATTATAAATAGGAGCCAGCTTTGAGTTCGGTTGAATCACAGCAAAGAGTTTTATCCGGTATGCGCCCTACGGGCAAGCTACATCTTGGGCATTATCATGGTGTACTCAAGAACTGGGTAGAGTTGCAACACGATTATGAATGTTTCCTCTTCGTTGCAGACTGGCATGCACTCACAACGCATTATGAAGACCCTTTCATGATCGAACAGAGCGTGTGGGATATGGTGATCGATTGGCTTGCTGCGGGTATTAACCCAGGTTCAGCGACAATGTTTGTTCAGTCTATGGTGCCTGAACATGCAGAGTTGCACCTATTGTTGTCAATGATGACGCCTTTAGGTTGGCTGGAACGTGTACCAACTTACAAAGACCAGCAAGAGAAGTTGAAAGAAAAAGATTTGGCAACTTACGGTTTCTTAGGTTATCCATTATTACAAAGTGCTGACATCTTAGTTTATCGTGCGGGTTTTGTTCCTGTTGGTGCTGACCAGGTAGCTCATGTCGAATTGACGCGTGAAATTGCTCGTCGCTTTAATCATTTATATGGTAAAGATCCGGGTTTTGAAGAGCAGGCTGAAGCAGCGATAAAGAAAATGGGTAAGAAAAACGCCAAGCTTTATCGTAATTTACAGAAGCGATTCCAAGAACAGGGCGACGATGAGGCTTTGGAAACTGCAAGAGCTTTGATCAAAGACCAGCAAAATATATCACTAGGCGATCGTGAACGCTTGTTTGGTTTTATTGAGGGAGGCGGTAAAGTGATTCTACCTGAGCCTCAGCCATTATTGACTGAAGCATCGAAGATGCCAGGTTTAGATGGTCAGAAAATGTCCAAATCTTACGGCAATACTATTGGCTTACGTGAGGATCCGGATTCGGTTACTCAAAAAATACGAACCATGCAGACAGACCCACAACGTGTACGCTTATCTGATCCGGGTGATCCAGATAAGTGCCCTGTGTGGAAGTTGCATGATGTTTATTCCGACGAAAGTACTAAATGCTGGGTTCGTGAAGGTTGCACCAGTGCAGGCATTGGTTGTTTGGAATGTAAGAACCCAATAATTGAAAAAGTGCTTGAAGAGCAGCGCCCAATTCGTGAACGTGCTCGCCAGTATGAAGAGAACCCAGAATTAGTGCGTAGTATTTTATCTGAAGGTGCCGAGCGCGCGCGTGACGCAGCAAAGGGAACGCTTCAGGAAGTTCGACGTGTAATGGGTTTATCTTTCGGCGCGTAAAGTGCTAGAAGATAGGGGGCTTGAGTATGTCAGCTGTGCAACAAGAATTACCTTTGGCAATTGTCGAAGGTAAAGTTGTAAGGGATGTCCCTCAAGACCTCTATATTCCCCCCGATGCTTTATCGGTTATTCTCGAAGCCTTTGAAGGCCCGCTAGATCTGCTCCTGTATTTGATACGACGCCAAAATATGGATATTCTGGCAGTTGATGTGAGTGAGATAACGCGTCAGTACATCGAATATATTCAAGTTGCGAAAAAGATGAAGTTCGAGCTGGCTGCTGAGTACCTACTCATGGCTGCGATGTTGGCCGAGATCAAATCTCGAATGTTATTGCCTAAAATTTCGCATGAAGATGACGAAGAAGAAGACCCACGTGCTGAATTGATTCGTCGCCTTCAGCAATATGAACGCTTCAAGAAAGCAGCTGAAGATTTGGATGAGTTACCACGCGTTGATAGAGAAATAGTTCCTGTTCATATCAAAGCAGAAACCAGTTCTGACGGAAAGATACATCCTGATGTCTCGCTAAATGAGTTAATTCAGGCACTTAATTCTGTTCTGCAACGCTCTGATATGTTTGTAAGCCACCATATTGAAAAAGAGAAGCTCTCAACTAGAGAGAGGATGACAATTATCTTATCTAAGGTAACGCCCGAACAGTTCGTCCCTTTCGCTGCGCTCTTTAGTCCAGAGGAAGGGCGAGATGGTGTTGTGGTAACATTTTTGGCAATTATGGAATTAGTTAAAGAGCAGTTGCTCGATTTTGTTCAATCAGAAACCTTGGGGCCTATTCATGTTCGGGCGCGCGGAGCACAATAAAGAGCTTTGAAATGGTAGACATTAAAGAGTTACTTAGTTCAAATAGCGAAGATCTTACTAATGTAGGGAATCAATACACCTATAATTCACTTGAGCCCACCGTTGAAGTATTAAAACCTATTGTCGAAGCGCTTCTGTTTTCAGCAGGTAAACCTTTGTCTATCGATGCGATTCAAGCTTTATTGGAACCTGACCTTACGCCTACCAGGGCAGTGTTTCGCTCCGTATTGCAAGAAATTGAGGAAGACTACAAAGGTCGTGGTGTTGAGTTGGTTGAGTTTTCTGGCGCTTATCGCTTTCAGTCCCGGCCTTCAATGAGCGAGTGGGTACAGCGTTTATGGGAAGAACGACCTCAAAAGTATTCCAGAGCACTTTTGGAAACATTGGCCTTGATTGCCTATCGCCAACCGATTACGCGTGGCGATATTGAAGAAGTTCGGGGGGTTGCAGTCAGCTCTACCATAATGAAGACCCTGCTAGAAAGAAATTGGGTGCGAGTTGTGGGTCATCGCGAGGTTCCCGGTCGACCAGCAATTTATGCAACGACCAAGCATTTTCTTTCCTATTTCAACCTAAGCAGCCTTGATGACCTGCCAACCTTGGCCGAAATTCGAGATATTGAGCTAATTTCCAAAGAATTAAATGCACAATTAGAGCTAGTCGGCACCGAAGATGAGTCAGTAAAACAGGACGATTAGCTCTATATAAGGAAGGCTCTATATGCTTATTCCGAAATTCCCGTTAAATTACTGACCTTAGTTAAACTTTCTAGATACTCTTCTTTACAGTTTGAGTCGTGAACGATTCCGCCGCCGCCCCAGCAATGTAATTTATTTCCCGAATGCACAATGGTTCGAATAAGTATATTACTGTCAAAATTTCCATTTCCATTTAGATAAAAAATTGAACCGCAATAGGCGTCTCTGCCGGAGCCTTCTAACTCATTAATAATTTCCATTGACCTGATTTTAGGAGCTCCCGTAATAGATCCGCCAGGAAAACATGCGAAAAAGGCATCTAATTCGTTGATATCTTTCCTAAGCCTTCCTTTTATATGGCTAATTAGGTGATGCACATTCTTGAAAGTTTCAAGTTCGAATAGTTTTTCCACCTTAACGCTGCCTAATTCACAAACTTTGCTTAGGTCGTTACGAAGTAAATCAACAATCATTAAGTTTTCGGCTTGGTTTTTTGTGCTTTCTTGCAATTTTTGCGGGGCTTCAGCTTTATTTGTATTCTGAGCGGTGCCCTTTATTGGTTTTGTGTTTATTTCTTTATTCTTGATTCCAATAAATTGTTCAGGCGAGAAGCTTAATAACTGTTGATCGTCACTAAAAGAGATGAACGCTGAATAAGGCGTATCGACTTTTTCTCTGAGGTGGAAATACAGAGGGAGTGATGGGTCATCAAAATCTGCTTCAAAACGCTGAGTTAGATTTACTTGATAACAGTCTCCGGCAATTATGTAGCTTTGTATTTGCTCAAAAGCTTCTGAATAACGCTGATATGAAATGGTCTTCTGCCAGTTAGGCTTGTTAGTTTGCTGCTTATGTTTATATGTGGCGTTCTTTTCGTGGGTATCGGAAATAATATTTTCAATCTTGTCTCGCAAATCGAGAGGGCAGCGTGGTGAATACGTTAGATAACCGCGCTTTTGTTTTTTGTCATGAATATAAGACCAGGTATATTCACCTATATATAGAAGGGGGAGTTTACTTTCTTCCATTAATTGAGGTGCTTCAATAATACTAAGAGCCCCATACTCATAACTTGAGTATCCAATTAACCCTGCTGTAAAAGGTAAATCTGAAAATATTGATGGGATTTCTTGTTGCTCGTAGTTAAGTGACTCATGAATATTGCTTGGCTTAACTAGGTTTGGAGTGTGAGATAACTCTGCTTTATTTATTGTATGGGTAAATAAAGGCGAACCGCTAATAATATTGAAGCGACCTTTTGACTCATCAACGCCGCTATCTAAAAAGATTGAATGGGGGAGGGAGGCTAACAAGGCATGGCATTGCTCATCATTTAGAATAATTTCCTTTTGTAGCCACTTTGCCGGGTGTTTTGTTTGATTTGTTTGGTAAGCTGTTTCAAAATTCTTCATTCAGTTATCGCAAAATTAAAATCTATGAGAATGTATATGGACATTTGTTCGACGCCTGATAAATTATCGCCGCAAAATAATACTTAACAAATGGAGTTTTTATGAAGCGTTCATTTCGTCGCTTTTTATTTCTAGCGCTATGCGTTTTGCCTTGGGTTACCCCCTTGCAGGCTGAAGATTTTAACTCTTTAAAGCGTGCCAAGCTAACAGAAGCGCAATCTGTAAACCAACTCAAATATATGATGGTCAAAGGCTTTGATAGAATTAAAAAGGAAGTTGTTAAAAACGGTTCTTTCCCTCCATTTGGCTTGACGCTGTCTCCTGATGCCGAGTTTAAAGCAGTCATTCCAGATATTGAAGCAAAACTACCTTCACAGGTTGTTCTAGTAAAACTCGCTGAAAGCATGGCAGCTATTGCTCAAACGCGTTCAATGTGGGCAGTTGGTATTATGTATATTAGGGCCATCAAGCGAGATGACGGTACATATGTCCAGAGAATTATCGTGATGACAGAACATATTGCTGGTTGGGCTCGCCATTGGGCATACCCTTTTAAGATGGAGGATGGAGAGTTTAAATTGGGTACCCCTCAAGAATTGGAAGTAAAGCCGGTTTACTTTACTAAAAAATAAAAGCCTTGTTTTATTAAAGCCGCCTATAAAGGCGGTTTTTTCGTTTAGGGGCTCTATTTAACTCAATATTTTGTATTGTTTTTCTTTATGTCGACATTTTTTTCTTTCTTAAATTCTAAAATACGCCCGAAAACAGCCTTCAAATGTCAAATTCTGTTAAAAACCCTTACATTTCTGCCTAAAGGTTACTCTCCGTAACTTTTTGTGAAAGCAATCACGGTAAATAGAAATCAAAATACATATTATGATCTCACTGGCGAGCAACACAGCTTGTTAGAAAAAAATGAAATCATATAAATCAAATGATCGCGTTAAGACACATAAGTCTAAGACAGTTTTAACGTAACCTAAATATTAGGAGAATAATATGAAAGGCCTGAAAAAAATCGCACTAGTTTCTGCAATCGCTGCTGCTTCTGCTGGCGCACAAGCTGAACTTAAAGCTCTAGACGACTCAGCAATGGGCGAGCTAACTGGTCAAGCTGGTTTGACTATCGATCTAGAAACTAAAGTTTCTATCGGTCAGTTCATGTATAAAGATGCTGGTAGCCTATTCATCAACGACATCAGCATCGGCGGCAACGCAAACACTGGTGACGATAACCTAGCAAACGACACTGACATGATTGACAATATCCGTATGAACATCGATATTGCTGGTTCTGCTGCTACTGGCGAAAACATTTTAGATCGTGGTTTGTCTGATTTTTACGGTGCTGAAGGTCTAGCTGCATTGGCTCTAGCATACGGTGCTGTAGATGACGGTCGTCTAGCTGGTTTGGCTGGCGGTATCGAAGCTAACGCTGATGGTGCATCTTTGACACAGCTAGAAGCTAACAATGTACAAGCTGCTCCTGGTGTATCTGTTGTTCAAGCAGTTGCTGGTGCACTTGGCGGAACATTCGTTAAGGGTCGTGTTGGTATCGAAGACGGTGACTTGTTAATTCACGAAATCGCTACTGATCCATTGGCTGCTCTTATCAGTGCTGATGACCTTATTGCTGGCGGTGCTACTGCACTTGCTGATTTCTCAACTCAAGAAGTTATCGACGCAGCTGTAACAGCGGTTGATTTCAAATACGAAATCGGTGCAATCGGTATTGCTGACTCTACTTACCAGCCAGGCGCAGATCTTTCTACTGCACAAACTACTACTTTGATCAGCAACTTAAGCATTGCGGGTTACTTGGGTCACAAAGATATCCATATCGAAAACAATGGTAATGGTTTCGGCGCTACTGACACTGATGGTAATGGTCGTATCTCTGCTGCTGAAGCTTCTGATGCTGTGACTGGTTCTACTGGTTACGGTGATGCGAACTCAAAAATCCACATGGATAGCTACTTCAACATCACTGATTTAGATGTTTACATCGATATCGCTGGTGTTCAGATCAACGATCTGAAAATCCACAACCATCGTGGTGACACTTCTGGTCTAGACGGATTGAATGCATTCGGTTTCGCTCACTCAATGCGTGACATCTACGCTGTTAAAGACGCAGTTCTTGATCTAGGTTCTGTTGCTTTGAACCCAGCTCAAGATATCCAGGGTGGCAACACAAGAGAAGGTTATGTTGACGGTATCGCAATCAACACTACTTCTAAGTTTGACCTAGATATCGGTTCATTGTCTTTCGGTGACACTGGTACTTCTATCGGTGAAATCTACTTGACTGATGTGACTAACACTACTAACTGGACTATCTCTGCTCACTAAGATCTTGATCTTAGCTGAAGCTGGATACGAAAGTGTTTAGTTAAGTTAGAAGCAAAACGAGAAACCGCCTCACAATGTGAGGTGGTTTTTTTAGTTTCTGTTGTCTGTAAATTCTGTTGGCAGGGAAATATGGGGTAGGCTTTTGTGGCTAAAAGTGTTTGTTATGAAATTCCGTTCACTGCCTCGTTCACATTATAAAAAATGCCTAACAAAAGTCACAAATTCTACTGATTCACTGTAGACATTCTTCTCTCGCCCAGATAATTTATATCCACAATAGTTTTACCTCACCGTTATAATAATGATTGGAGTCTCTATATGAAGATGTTGAAATTTGGTTTGATACTGCTTGGTTTACTGTTCTCAGTGTCGAGCACCTTAGTATCAGCTGAAGAAGGCAAAAGAAAAATAAAAGCAGAAGATCTTGTCGAGGCGCCAATTGCGGACAGCGCTGTAGACCTTAACCAAGTGAGGCGGGGTAAGGTTACTGAGGAGCAAGCGATCGCGCAGCTTAAATATATGATGGTGCAGGGTTGGATGCGCATGGAAAAGAACTTGCTTGAACGTGGTGAGTTTTTACCTTTTGGGATGGTACTTTCCCCGCAGGGTGAATTTAACGTGTTAGCTATTGAGCACCAAAATCTTGTTAAAAAGGATTTTCAACTAGCCTCAATCATTGAATATTTAAAGCGTATTGCTAAAACTCGTGCAAAGTGGGGTGTCGGCTTAATGTATATTGAAACAAGAAAGAATGCTGATGGCTCATCCATGGACTACATTCGTGTAGTGGCAGAGCATATAGCGGGCTGGGCTAGATCGTGGTCTTACCCTTATAAGGTGGTAGATGGTGAAGTTAAGCTCGGCGCACCAAAGGAGACGGTTCTGAAGCCCATCTATTTTCAGTCTAATTAAATGAATAGCAAGGAGTGAGGAAAAGCTCGCTTCTTATTCTATCTCTAGCTTTATAAGGCCGCCCAGAAGGGCGGCTTTGTTTGTTATAGGATTGGCTTGCTTAGGTGAATATCGTTTTGTGTGTGCTTTTTATTGTGCGGATATGGATCTTACAACAAATTATGTAATTGTTAGGTGTTAGCCTTTAACGATTTGTTATTCAAAATGAACCCTGAGCGCGTAGTCTGTCGGGGTTTTTTGGGTTTTATAGCGCTGATTTTAATATTTAGATTGTATATACTGTGCGCCGATTTTGCTTAGTCATGGCTGTTATGTGATTTAGATGTCATGTTTTAAATAAGTATGTAAAGAAAGATTTATATAGGTGGTAATGAATAATGCCGATTTATGAATATGTGTGTAAATCTTGTGGTTTTGAAAAAGATGTCTTACAGAAAATGAGTGATAAGCCATTAACTGATTGTCCTGAGTGTAGCGAAAGTACTTTTTCAAAGCGTATATCCGCTGCTGGTTTTAGGTTATCAGGGTCAGGTTGGTATGAGACAGATTTTAAAACAGGAAATAAGAAAAACCTGTGCAACTCAAAGAATGAGAATAGCTCTAAATCTAAAGGCAGTGAAAGCTCTTCAGCAGCCTGATAAAGTAGCGATTTAACAAAGATAATTAACAATTAATCAGTATTTAGAATTAAGTGAGAATAGTTTATGCGAAGCCATTATTGCGGTTCGGTTAATGAAGATAATATCGGTCAAGAAGTGACTCTCTGCGGTTGGGTTCACCGTCGTCGTGACCATGGGGGTGTTATATTTCTAGATATGCGCGATCGTGAAGGTATGGCTCAAGTTGTTATAGATCCAGATACCGAGCAGGCTTTTGCGTTAGCTGATAGAGCAAGAAGTGAATGGGTACTGCAGATAAAAGGCCTTGTTCGTGCTCGCCCAGAAGGCACCGTTAATGAAAATATGCCCACTGGTAAGATTGAAATACTGGGTAAAGAATTAACGATATTGAATGAAGCTGAGACACCACCATTCCCGCTAGATGGTTACGTGGATGTAGGCGAAGACACTCGCCTAAAGTACCGTTTTATGGATCTGCGTCGTCCAGAGATGCTTAACAAGCTTGTGTTCCGCTCTAAGGTAACTAACTATATCCGTAACTTTTTGGATAAGTTGGACTTTATGGATGTTGAAACGCCTATTCTTACACGAGCTACACCAGAAGGTGCGCGAGACTATTTGGTTCCTAGCCGTACTCATCAAGGTAACTTTTTTGCATTGCCGCAGTCGCCGCAGTTATTTAAGCAGCTACTAATGGTGTCGGGTGTTGATCGTTACTACCAGATTGCTAAGTGCTTCCGTGACGAAGACCTTCGTGCTGATCGTCAGCCTGAGTTTACGCAGGTAGATGTCGAGTGTTCTTATATTGAAGAAGATCAATTGATGGGCATGATGGAGTCTTTAGTTGGCTCAATGTTCAAAGATTTGCTTGATGTCGAGCTTGGTAACTTCCCGCAAATGAGTTACGCCGAGGCAATGAGCCGTTATGGTAGTGACAAACCGGATCTACGTATTCCCTTAGAGATTGTGGATGTTGCTGACTTAATGGCAACTGTAGAATTTAAAGTATTTGCTGGGCCTGCAAAAGACCCTAAAGGCCGTGTTGCTGCGCTTAAGGTCGATGGCGGTGCATCATTATCTCGTAAGCAAATTGATGCATACACTGAGTTCGTTGGTATTTACGGCGCGAAAGGCTTGGCCTGGATCAAGGTTAACGAACTTGAAAAAGGCGCTGAAGGCCTACAATCACCAATTGTTAAGTTCTTGGGTGAAGATGTTGCCCTATCCATTATGGAAAAGGTGGGTGCTAAAAATGGCGATATCGTCTTCTTTGGTGCTGACAAAGAGAAAATTGTCAACGAAGCGCTTGGTGCACTTCGATGCAAGATCGGTGAGGACCTTGATCTTTATACTTGTGAGTGGGCGCCAATGTGGGTAGTGGACTTCCCAATGTTTGAGGAGTTAGATGACGGTGGTTTAACAGCTATTCACCATCCATTTACTGCTCCATCGTGCTCACCTGAAGAGTTGAAGCAAGATCCGGCAACCGCTTTGTCAAGAGCTTATGATATGGTCTTGAATGGTTGTGAATTAGGCGGTGGCTCAATTCGTATTCATGACGGCACCATGCAAAAAACTGTTTTCGAGATTCTTGGTATCGATGACGAAGAAGCCCAAAATAAGTTTGGTTTCCTATTAGACGCCCTAAAATATGGTTGTCCTCCTCATGGTGGTTTGGCCTTTGGTTTGGATCGTCTAGTGATGTTAATGACTGGCGCTAAGTCTATTCGTGAAGTGATTGCCTTCCCTAAAACACAAAGTGCAACCTGTGTGTTAACTCAGGCTCCTGGCGAAGTTGATAATAAGCAGCTTCGTGAACTTCACATTCGTGTTAAGTCTAAAGAAACTGAGAATAAAGCTTAAAATTTAAGCTTTATATCTAATTTGTGCGGTGAGAGTTTAGCTCTGCTAAACCCACCGCACTGATTTCTTTTCTTTTTATTAGCTGAACTTGATAAGTGCTTGATGAGCTAAAGCTTGGTTTGGTTTATCTATTTTTCTAAGGCAACTTCGATCCATTGGTGATGTTCTGTATCATAAGAGCCGTCCTTTACATTGGGAGTGCTTAGTTGTCAGTTTTTGATGCTCATTTTCATATAATTGATAGTCGATTTCCCTTAGTTTCTAATCACGGCTTCTTACCAGATGACTTTGATGTAGAACAATATCTTGAACGTGTCTCACTGCTTAATATCAAGAGTGGTGTCGTTGTTTCAGGCTCTTTTCAGGCTTTTGATCAGAGCTATCTACTTTCGGCGCTTGCCTTACTAAACTCAAGATCTAATAATTTTGTCGGGGTTACGCAGGTTCCACATGATATTTCTGATGGTGAACTATTAAAACTCGATGCTGCCGGAGTAAGGGGGGTTCGCTTTAACCTCTTTCGGGGTGGAAGTGAGCGGGTTGGCTATCTATGCTATTTCGCACAACGAGTTTATGACTTGTGTGGTTGGCATATTGAGTTATATATTTCATCTGAAGGTTTATATCATCTTCAAGATTTGATCAAGAATTTGCCTAAGGTATGTATTGATCACATGGGTATGGAGAAGTCATCGTTTCCTGTTGTAGATGATTTATTAAGGCATGGCGTTTATGTAAAAGTTTGCGGCTTTGGTCGAGTCGATTTTGACCCTATTAAGCGCCTTCAAGAGATGGTGCTGATTAATCCTAATGCTTTGATGTTTGGAACAGATCTTCCCTCAACGCGCGCTTTGAGGCCATTTAGAAATGAAGATTTGAGTTTGATTAAAGGCATTTTTTCTTCCGATTCGTACCAGAATATTACCTGGCATAATGGTAGGCGGTTTTACCGCCTTGATACTGATTAACAATCAAAAGGTTTAGAAGTATGTCCCTGATACTAGGTATAGATCCCGGCTCACGAGTAACCGGCTACGGGCTTATTTCGAAGGATAGGGGGCGTTTATCTTATGTTGCAAGTGGTTGTATTCGTACCGGGGATGGAGCATTTTCCGACCGTCTGTTAGTTATATTTCAAGCCGTTGGACAGCTCATTCAGCAGTATCAACCGGATCAATTTGCAATCGAAGAGGTTTTTATGGCCAAGAACCCTTCTTCAGCGCTTAAGCTTGGTCAGGCACGTGGCGTAGCCATTGTTGCAGCCGCGAATTCAGGGCTCGAAGTTAACGAGTATTCGGCTAGAAAGGTCAAGCAAGCGGTTGTTGGTAAGGGGGGGGCAGATAAGTCTCAAGTCCAGTTAATGGTTATGCACCTGTTAAAGCTTGAAAGCTCACCTCAAGCAGACGCAGCAGATGCTTTGGCAATAGCAATTTGCCATGCGAATAGTGAGAAGCTGTTGCTGCAAGTTTCTGGTGTTAGTCAAAGTCGCGGTGGTCGTATGCGGTAGTTATTGACTGATTTGCTTAAGGCGACAAAATGGGAAATCAATAGTAAATAAGGTAGATAATTTAGATGATTGGTAAATTGCTAGGAATAGTCGAAGAGAAGGGTGCCCAGAGTGTTTTATTAAATGTGTCGGGCATATGTTATGAAGTCGAGGTACCAATTTCTACGTCTTTTTCTTTGCCTGAGGCGGGCGCTAGCGTGAGCCTATATACTCATTTTGTTGTTCGCGAAGATGCTCAATTGTTATATGGCTTCTTGAATAAGAAAGACCGAGACATGTTCAGGGTTCTCATAAAGGTTAACGGTGTTGGTCCAAAGTTGGGGATAACTATTCTATCTGGTTTAGATAGTGCATCTTTAGCTCGCTGCGTAGCTGATGATGATGTTTCTACGTTGGTGAAGCTACCAGGTATTGGCAAGAAAACGGCCGAAAGGTTGTTGATAGAGCTGAGAGATAAGGTTAAAGGCCTTGTTCCTGAGGGTGGTGATGTGTCAATTTCTGAGCTTGATATGCCTCTAGCGCGTGTTAGCGATATCGAAGGTGAAGCCGAAGCGGCGCTGATTTCCTTGGGTTATAAGCCTCAAGATGCTGCGAAATCTATTAAATCAGTGCGTCATGAGGGGCAAACCCTAGAGTCTCTTCTTAAAGCTGCACTAAAAGGAATGTTGTAGCACCAGGCTTATAGGTCGGCGAGGTCTAACATATTTTTAACTTTAGTCCCTTGGATTGATCTGTAAACTGTCTTTCATAGTAAGTTCTTGGTGTGTCATTACGGCCACGCCCAGATTGATGTTTCCTGTTTGGAATGTACATGATTGAAGCAGATCGTATTATTGCCGCTCAAGCTGCCGAGCTTGGTGGTGTGAGTGAAGATGTTCAAGATAGAGCGATTCGGCCTAAGTCTTTAAGTGACTATGTTGGGCAGCCCGCTGTTAAAGAGCAAATGGATATCTTTATTCAAGCAGCCAGTAAAAGGCAAGAAGCGCTGGATCATGTGCTTATTTTCGGTCCGCCTGGACTAGGTAAAACAACGCTAGCGAATATTATTGCAAATGAGCTAGGGAGCAATATTAAGTCTACTTCTGGCCCTGTTCTTGAAAAAGCCGGTGATCTTGCTGCATTGCTGACAAACTTGGAAGCAGGAGACGTTCTTTTCATTGATGAAATTCACCGAATGAATGCTTCAGTTGAAGAAGTCTTATATCCGGCAATGGAAGATTATCAGCTCGATATCATGATAGGTGAAGGTCCGGCTGCAAGGTCTATCAAGCTCGACTTACCTCCCTTTACGCTTGTTGGTGCAACCACGCGAGCAGGTTTGCTCACCTCTCCGTTAAGAGACCGATTTGGGATCGTTCAGCGTCTTGAGTTCTACAATAACCAGGATTTGAGCTCCATTGTTAGTCGTTCAGCCCAGTTACTCGGATTAGAGATTGAACAGGGTGGAGCCGATGAGATAGCCTGTCGTTCCAGAGGGACGCCCCGGATAGCCAATCGATTGCTAAGGCGAGTAAGAGACTACGCCGAGGTTAAAGGTAATGGTGTCTTGGATAAGAACAATGCTGATAAAGCCCTAAGTATGCTCAACGTTGACGCAAAAGGCTTGGATCAAATGGATCGGCGCTTACTACTCGCGGTACTCGAAACATTTGCTGGCGGCCCGGTTGGCGTAGAAAGCATGGCGGCAGCAATTAGTGAGGAGCGAGGCACGGTTGAGGATGTCTTGGAGCCTTACCTGATTCAGCAAGGGTATTTGGCAAGAACGCAGCGCGGTCGTCTGGCAACACAAAAAGCATGGCAGCATTTTGGTTTGAAAGCACCCGCCGAACTCAGCGGCGGAGCGTGATATGACATGTTCTAGCGAAGCATTCAGTCTGCCAATACGCGTTTATATAGAGGACACTGATGTTGGCGGCGTCGTGTTTTATGCTAATTATTTAAAGTATTTTGAGCGTGCTAGAACGGAGTTTA
>NZ_LWFE01001777.1:0-645 GCF_001635675.1 Oleiphilus sp. HI0061
CAACACGGTCATCTGTATAAACTTTGAAAGAAAGGTCTACGCCCCAGCGTGTTGCATCGATTTTGAATTCCTTCATACGCTTGTGTACCGGGCCGTCATGACCCACGAAGTCAAATACACACATAGTAAGTGGAGATAGCTGGCTAGCGAAAGAGCTGTTAGAAATTGCTAAAAGGCTGAGTACTATCAAAGTCATCGGCAGACGGCGCTTGCTTGAGGAGATCATATTATTCACTGCTTTCTCTTATCTATCTGGAGTGTGTCAGGTAGAGCAGCCTAAGAAAATGATTAATAGTTCCCTTGGAACAAGGACCTGCAGGTTATACAGGGCCCTATATAATTTAGGCGTGCATCTTTAGAGATAAGAATCCTAACCGAAATAGGCCCTCTACGGAAAGGTAGGAAGTCTCAAAAGTATTATTTCGTGACTATTGGTCGATTTTGATAATCACTGAAATCGGGTGTTTCGCGCTGATAATTATTCATTAGTGGAGAATGGACGATAAAGTCAGCGGTGCTCTTGTTACACGCGACGGGAATATTCCAAAGCGTTGCCAGTCGGAGTAGCGCTTTAATATCCGGGTCATGAGACATGGGTTCGAGTGGATCCCAAAAAAAGATCAGCAAATCAATTTTGCCGTCAGC
>NZ_LWFE01001778.1:0-1881 GCF_001635675.1 Oleiphilus sp. HI0061
GAATACCGAATTTATCATTAACCATAACAACTTCACCATGAGCGATTAGTGTGCCATTGACCAAAACATCTAATGGCTCACCGGCCAAGCGGTCAAGCTCAATAACGGAACCTTGATTCAATTGTAATAAGTTTCTGATCGGAATGGAGGTATTACCGACTTCCATCGATAACGTAACAGGTATATCCAGAATGACATCAAGATCGGGAGCGCCTGGGCCACCAGCACCAGCGTTAGCAGCCGCAGCTGGACGCGAATCAAAAGACTCTAGAGGCGCAGACTTAATATCATCAGCATCATCCCCTTCGATAGCTTCAGCTTCGGCCATTGCCGCCGCCCACTCATCCTCAACACTACCTTCGCCGCCTTCAGAATCACCAGACTCTTCCATTGCAGCTTCCCATTCAGATGCTAGTTTTTCGTCTTCACTTTGATCTTCGTTATCACTCATTTTCTTCTTCCAAATTTTCGTCAACTACACTGGATATGAGGTTGGGTCGTTCAATTTTTTCTTCAATTTTCGCCGCTAACTGACCATCACTTTGCCCAAGCTTTGCTTTGAACATAGGGACCTTATTCGCAGTTAGCGTAATAAACTCTGGCATTTCTATCGGTATAACATCACCTTTTTCAAGCTTGGCAACATCTCTAAGTGATATCTGTTCTTCTAGGACTGTCNCATTAAGAGGCACATTAGCCTCTAAAAGATCTTTCCGAATAGTTGTCATCCAGCGCTCGTCAACATCGTCAACATCACTCTGGACACCAGCATCGAGGATCTCGCGAATCGGCTCAATGGTAGAGTATGGAATGGCCAGATGAAGGTCTCCACCACCGCCATCTAGTTCGATATGAAAGGTACTAATTACTATCACTTCACTAGGGCTAACAATATTCGCCATTGAAGGGTTAACTTCAGAGTTCATATACTCAAAATCAATTTTGAAAACTGCGCTCCACGCTTCCTTCATATCGATAAAGACTTGTTCGAGTACCATATGAACAACCCGAATCTCGGTAGGCGTAAACTCACGCCCTTCAATTTTTGCATGACGCCCATCACCACCAAAGAAGTTATCAACAAGTTTAAAAACTAGCTTGGCATCAAAAATAAATAAACCAGCTCCGCGAAGAGGTCTGATTTTGACAATATTTAAACTGGTAGGAACGTAAAGAGTATGGATATACTCTCCAAACTTCATGATCTGGACACCGCCCGTAGAAACGTCGGCGTTTCTACGGAGCAGGTTAAACAAGCTGATTCTGGTGTAGCGGGCAAACCTTTCATTGATCATTTCGAGCGTAGGCATGCGCCCGCGCACAATTCTATCTTGGCTCGCTAAGTCGTAATTGCGTATACCTTCTTCATCGGCATCGTCCTCCGTGTCGATATCACCATCATCGACACCATGCAATAACGCATCTATCTCGTCTTGTGATAATAAATCTTGCACACTAATACCTGACTATATGAATTTTTAAGCAATCACAAAATAAGCTATTTGACGGTCGCGAAAATAACACCAAACAAATAACTTAAAACATCTTGAACAAAACTACTGCAATACAAAATTAGTGAAATAAACGTTCTCTATCTCACCAGCCTCTTCACTACTTAAGACAGTATTAATCACTTCGACTGTCTGAGCTTGAAGCGCTAACTTACCTTCCTCAGTGCGAATCTGTTGAAAGTCCTGATCTGCGTATACATTCAATAAACGTGAACGTATCAAAGGCATATGGTGGTCTAAAGCATCCAAAGCACTGGCATCACGACTAGAAACAGATAATGAAATCTGCATATACCGCTGACGCCCATCGACATTAAACGTAACCAAAAATGCTGGCTTAATTGGAATGTAGCTAGCTGGCTCCTTTACT
>NZ_LWFE01001779.1:0-490 GCF_001635675.1 Oleiphilus sp. HI0061
ATGCTGCGTTTCCTGTCGCAATATTAGGTGATTCAGACAGTCATAGCTATCGAGATAAATATGACAATAAAGCTAGAGGAGGCGACTTCCATAGCGTCACTTACAACTGGCCAGCACTATGGGACAGATTTCGATCTGAGCAAGTTAATCTTGGAGCATTCGGGACATGGGGTGAAAGTTACCGCTGGGCAAGAATCAAGAACTGGCTTAAGCTCCCTGCCCGAGCCCCCAAGAAATTAGACTTCGACTATAACTATGCAGTTTCCGGACTTCGCTGTCAGTCTTTGCTTGAAGGCTGGCCCTATCAAGCAAAATGGCTGATCTCTCGCTTGCAGCGCTCTCCGGACTTCTGGGAAAAGGGGCTGGTCATCATTCGAATCGGCGTAAACAATCTCGGCTCAACCAAACTATTAGAACAATGGGGAGTCAGCGGCTTAGACAAGACAGCTAAAGACGTTGTCAGTGAGTGTGTCCGTCAGATCACCGAGGC
>NZ_LWFE01001780.1:0-724 GCF_001635675.1 Oleiphilus sp. HI0061
AAAGTTATTAGTTGATAGAAACTTCAGTTGGCAAAAGAACGGCCCTATACAGCGGTTTTTCGAAGAAATTCTAGTGAATGAGTTCTTTAACTATAGGTTTGATGAGCCCAGTGACAAACGACAGTTTGTGGTGGGGATGCTCTCTAAAGCCTCTAACCTGATCTTTCAGAGAAAGTTGGATCAACTTGCAGAGGAATTTCATCGCTTACATGTAGAGGATGAAAAGTTGCCTGTTAAAGAGCGATTCGGTACTAGTGTTGTCACAGGTATGCGTCGATGGGAGCCTTTGGCTTTTGAGAAGATGCGCAGAAAAAAGGATCTGCGAAAGTTTTAGTATTGATGGGGTAGTTTGAGGTGTGGGCTGATCTATGAAAACCGAGTTCATAGATCAGCATTGGTTTCGTTTTTTAGGGTGTTTTATGAACGCTTTGATTGAAGCTTTCGTGATAACACCGCCGCGATGAGCAGCAATAACATCATCCAGGGGCTAGATGAGCCTCCACCAGAGCTCGGGTAAGCGCGGGTGTTGTTGAAAGCTGGTTGATGGGCATCTTTACGATGGTCTCTTACCGGCTGGCTTGCGCGTTGTTGTTTAGCCTGCAATTCTTTCTTTACGCGTTTGGCGTTATCTCTTGAAATGTTAAGCTGCTTGAATACCTCTTCTCTCACAACAATCATCGAAGTGTAGTCGGTGACTAAACCATATTGTTTGGCAATGTCGATG
>NZ_LWFE01001781.1:0-512 GCF_001635675.1 Oleiphilus sp. HI0061
TAGTGTGGTGAAGACGCAACTACTTGTCAGCCGCAATCTATTTCAGCATAGGCCATTTAAGAAAAAGTGCTTAATATTTAGGAGGGGAAGTTCGGCACTGTATTGGTGCGAAAACTGCGCTGGATTAGTTGCTGGGCGAGAAACGAACCAGACTCGTGGTGAGTGGTTCGTTTCTTGTCGGGAGGGGCGTTTACTGGAAGCTGAATACAGAACCGCTTATAAAATCTGTATTTGTTGTGTCGTCACTTAATGCATAAAGGATATAAAAAATGCTGCCGCTGACGTCTTCAGATAGGGCGTAGCCAAATGCGTTTGTTTCTCCTCCCGATAAAACTTGATCTCCTGTTAGAAGGGATGTGTCAAAAGGTGATTCAGGTAAATGTATTTGAGGGTCTGGATTGCCAGTCATAACAGCAATTAATGGTAGATCGAAGTCGCGATTTGATAGGTTTCGGACAAGTGTTAGTAAAGTGCTGCCAGATTTTAAGACCTCGTTTTCTGCATCATATAAT
>NZ_LWFE01001782.1:0-1102 GCF_001635675.1 Oleiphilus sp. HI0061
TTTTAACGGCAGACTCTTCATGATAAATATGAATTAGTAGCTCGCCGATGTTACGCATCATGCCGATTGTGAAGGCTGTTTCAGGGTCTGAGTCAGTGTGTTTAGCAATTAGCTTGCTGATGCTGGCAATCATGAAACTATCACGCCAGAACTGTTTTTTATCAAAGCCCGGGATGTCTTGGAAAGCACCAGTAATACCAGAGGCAACGACTAAGGTTTTCAGGGTATCGATGCCGAGCATCACAACTGCAGAGTCGATTGAGGCGATCTTACGTCCTGCACCATAGCGCGCGGAATTGGCTAGACGCATAATTTTGGCAGAAAGGACCTGGTCCATCTGTATTTTTTTTGAAATCTCATCAACATTGGAATGAGGATCATTAAACTGCTTGATCAGTTCTTGCACCACTTTCGGGATGTTGGGTAAATTTGGGCTTCCTTTAAATAGCGATTCTAAAGACATTCCTGTAACTCCTACGCGTCAATTGCCTTTGTTTTATATTTGTTCTAATGAGTATAGAAAAAGCCCGCGATCGGTAAAGAATAGACTTGTGACTTTTTGTTTTTTATTGAGTTTTAGCGCATTGCTTGAGACAGCTCTTCTTTACCCACCAGGATTTTAAGTGTGGATGACTTAAATTCACGACGAAATAGAATAAAGACAATAAGGGTGCTGGCGACCATAAATACCCATGGGTTGATAAACCAGGTCAGCATGGCGATAGAGAAATAGTAAGTGCGTAAGCCACTATTAAAGTTGTTAGCGGCCATGGAGGCCATGGAAGCCATGCGTGAAGCAAGCGCCTCCCTCTCTTCATTACTGCAGTCTTCACTAGGGGTTGGCGCCCCGCCAACCATAATGGTTACAAAACCATATTGGCGTAAGCTCCAGGTAAACTTGAAGAAGGCATAGACAAAAACAAAAATTAACGTAATGACTTTGATCTCCCATTCCGAGCGATCGGTGGGGACTGCGAAGGGGAGCCCTTCTATGAGGTGTATTGCTTTTTCAGTTGAGCCTAAGATGGTTATTAAGCCAGCGAGAATAAGCATGGTCGTTGATGCAAAAAAAGAAACACCTTTTTCAAGGTTCGCAATTGCA
>NZ_LWFE01001783.1:0-616 GCF_001635675.1 Oleiphilus sp. HI0061
TGGGTAGAGTTGCAACACGATTATGAATGTTTCCTCTTCGTTGCAGACTGGCATGCACTCACAACGCATTATGAAGACCCTTTCATGATCGAACAGAGCGTGTGGGATATGGTGATCGATTGGCTTGCTGCGGGTATTAACCCAGGTTCAGCGACAATGTTTGTTCAGTCTATGGTGCCTGAACATGCAGAGTTGCACCTATTGTTGTCAATGATGACGCCTTTAGGTTGGCTGGAACGTGTACCAACTTACAAAGACCAGCAAGAGAAGTTGAAAGAAAAAGATTTGGCAACTTACGGTTTCTTAGGTTATCCATTATTACAAAGTGCTGACATCTTAGTTTATCGTGCGGGTTTTGTTCCTGTTGGTGCTGACCAGGTAGCTCATGTCGAATTGACGCGTGAAATTGCTCGTCGCTTTAATCATTTATATGGTAAAGATCCGGGTTTTGAAGAGCAGGCTGAAGCAGCGATAAAGAAAATGGGTAAGAAAAACGCCAAGCTTTATCGTAATTTACAGAAGCGATTCCAAGAACAGGGCGACGATGAGGCTTTGGAAACTGCAAGAGCTTTGATCAAAGACCAGCAAAATATATCACTAGGCGATCGTGAACGCT
>NZ_LWFE01001784.1:0-1733 GCF_001635675.1 Oleiphilus sp. HI0061
GGCATTCAAGCCGTATTTGCGCACCTTTTCAACCAAAGTTGTACGACGTATACGAAGTTTTTCGGCAGCGCGAGCAACCACACCAGAAGCCTCATCCAAAGCTTGTTGAATAAGCGACTTTTCCAAATTTGCCAGGTAATCCTTTAGATCGATACCATTTACAGGCAACAAGGCTGGTGAATCCATACTCGCCATTCCAGGGGCATTTTGTAGCTGCAGATCATCGGTCTGAACAACGTCATCAGTTTCTTCTATATGGCGATATTTTTGCGGTAACTCCTGAACACCAACAACATCATAAGGGTGCATAATACCCAGGCGCTCGACAAGGTTAGCCAACTCACGAATATTTCCAGGCCACTCATGACGACATAGACTCAGTATTGCAGCAGAATTAAATCTGATTGAGCCACGCTTCTCAGTCTCCATCCTTGAAATCAGCTCATTGAGCAGAAGAGGGATATCTTCAACACGATCTTTTAGTGCAGGCATCTCAATAGGAAATACATTCAAACGGTAATAAAGGTCCTCACGGAAATCACCACTGGTAATCATATCCTCAAGGTTTTTATGCGTTGCCGCAATGATACGAACATCAGTGTCTAATGTTTTATTTCCCCCAACCCTTTCGAATGTCCTCTCCTGCAAGACCCTTAGAATCTTAACCTGCATGTTCAGCGGCATGTCGCCAATTTCATCTAGAAAAAGCGTACCACCTTCAGCCAGTTCGAATCGACCTGCACGCGCAGTAATGGCGCCGGTAAAAGCACCCTTTTCATGACCGAACAATTCACTTTCCAACAACTCCGCCGGAATAGCACCACAGTTGACAGGCACAAAAGGCTTGTTTCTACGGTGCGAATTATAATGCAAGTTCCTGGCAACTACTTCTTTACCAGTACCCGATTGCCCTGTAATCAAGACGCTCACATCTTTATCCGCAACCTGTGCCATTAAAGCTCTAACATCTTGAACGCCGCAACTAGTACCTACAAGACTTCTAAAAAGCTCTACCTGACGCTGCTTACCACGCCCTGTTTGCGCCGAGTATTGTTCACGATAAACCTGGGCACGATATAAACTATCTAGCGTCTTATTATAGTTAAGAGGATAATCAAGTTGCGCAATGACCTTTCGTCTAAGAATATCATCAAGCCCGTCTAGAGCAGCATCACCTAGCCCTAGCACAGGAACACCCTCATCCCACTCATGTAAATCTTTAACGATCTGCTCAACCGGCTCCGAGTCTGCTCCCAAAAAAACGACACTTAAGTGCTCTGGCTCAATTGCATGCTCTTCAATAGTAGAGCGCCAACCTGACAAGGATGCGCTAAGAACACTTTCACCAAGAAAGGATAAAATAACAGAGATATCACGAAGCACTTCTTGGTTATTATGCATAACCAAAACTTTCATATCCTGGGCCATAGATGGACCTTATAGTTGTTTATTTTTTGGGTTTAACTTGAAGTAATGAATAGAGCAAAACAGTAAACTTTTGCACCCATGAGTACGCTCGAGCGGTTAATTGCAAAAAGCGATTATTCTTCAATATTCGATATCTAGCAATTAAAGTACGGATAGATTAATTAGTCAATTAAGTGGCGCAAAAAAGACGAAATAAGCGCCACATAAATAAATGTTCAAAATTTTGTCACTTATCTTATAAGTTATTGCCAGCGCAATAAAACTCAATCAAGCTTTATATTGAGACGAATCCAGATAGGTATTCG
>NZ_LWFE01001785.1:0-1228 GCF_001635675.1 Oleiphilus sp. HI0061
ACACTCACTTCTGCACCTACTTTTTCAGATAGATCTTCTTGTAAGCGTGATATATCGGCATCGGGTTTTGGCTTAGCTGCTTTATTTGTAGGCTTGTCTTCTATTAGGCGACGGACGAGTGCTTCGGTCTGTCGTACTGAAAGCGACTTCAACTCAACCTGACGAGCCACAATTATCTGTCGCTCGGTATCTAACGATAACATCGCTCTGCCATGGCCCATCTCCAAGTCGCCATGCTCTAGCATCAACTTTACTTCATCTGTTAGGTTGATCAGGCGAAGCAAGTTAGTCACGGTTGACCTCGATTTACCAACGGCTTCAGCTACTTCGCTTTGGGTAAGTTCAAACTCATCTTGCAAACGCTGTAAAGCGGTGGCTTCTTCCATTGCATTAAGGTTTTCACGCTGAATATTCTCGATAAGCGCCATTGCAACAGCCGCATCATCTTCAACATCACGAATAATTGCGGGGACTTTATCGAGCTGAGCGATTTGTGCTGCCCGCCAACGCCTTTCGCCCGCAATAATTTCATAGGAGTCTTCGCCACGAGAACGAACCACTATCGGCTGCATAATACCTTGCTGTCGAATTGACTCGGCGAGCTCTTCGAGTGCATCAGGATCCATGTCACGACGAGGCTGATATTTACCTCGTTTTAGAAACTCAACTGGAAGTTGCTTAAGGTCTCCATCGTTTTCAACTTCTTTTTTAAAGTCGACATTTGAGCCCTTGAGTAAAGCGCTTAAACCTTTTTCCCCTAAACCTCGTTTCTTTGCCACGTATTTTCCTACTCACTTAGTAACGCTTGATGATGACCTTTAAAAGTCATGAGCTTAATTATTGTTTTATGCTTCAGCCAAGTCGGCTTTTTTTGCTGCTGCTTTGTTCTTTCTGACGATTTCACCGGCCAATGCCAAATATGCAATCGCACCTTTTGAAGCTTTGTCATAATGTAATGCTGACATACCGTGACTGGGTGCTTCCGCTAGTCTTACATTTCTTGGAATTGCGACTTTATATAGCTGTTCACCGAAATATTCCTGAAGTTCATCAGATACATCTCTGGTTAAACTATTCCTTGGGTCATACATAGTACGAAGTATGCCGGAAATTTCTAACTTCGGATTGATGGTTTCTCTAATCTGCTCAACCGTATTCATTAATGCGGCCAAGCCTTCTAGCGCATAATATTCGCATTGCATTGGAATGATAACGCCGTCCGACGCTG
>NZ_LWFE01001786.1:0-1603 GCF_001635675.1 Oleiphilus sp. HI0061
GCAACATTGTTTGACTGCTCAAACAAGACATCCACCATTTTGACGCTTTCTTCAGACAAGGCAGTCATCTTCTCAATCTCAATGCAGGCTTTTTGCGCTTCGGCACGCCCTTATGCAATTTGCTTACGTGAAGTATCAATGTCGGCATGGGTTTCTCGAACTTGCGTTGCAACATCGCTCACGCTGGCACTCAGTTGAGTGACTGCTGCAGCCGAAGAGGAGATTGCCTGCTTTTGTTCCATGGCATTTTTTGCCGAGGTTGAAGCGCTGATCGATAACTCACTCGCCATATGGTTAAACTCAGTAAAGTAACCGTCTCTATGCTGAACAGAGCGTTCTTGATTGAGTAAATAGTGGCGTAGTGCTTCCAGGACGGAGTGTCCAGATCGAGAATGGAGAGGGAGGTCTCGGTGTTGTACACCGTTTTGTTGAAGTAAGCGTGAAACATCTTTGAGAGGTGCAAAAAACTGGTTTCGTTTATAGATCAGGAATATAGATGAGAGCCCAGAAAGAGCAATAAGAAAAACGGTCCAATATGACGAGGGCTGTATTAGCCACGATGTTAGTGTAATGATCGTTAGTAAGGCGATAAAGGGAGTACTGTCTAGTTTCTCAGCCCAAGGCATATTTCGCATGACAAAGCTCCTCTTGGAAATGCCGATGAATTTGAGTGTTTGTATTACAGAGGAGCAAGTACTATGCCGCAGAGTAACTAAGGATTGTTACTGTTTGTAAGGTCTACGGACGACGCTGGTCTTAGCGGGTTTGAGTGTGAGGAGCAATAATAAGGCATAGTTTATTGTTGGGGTTTTTGCCCTACTAAAATGCGAGATGGATCGTTGTGGTGCATGAATTCACACATTAGCTGCTAAATTTTTTTATTCCAACGTGCCTCCTTGGTATTTCTGAACCGCTAAACTTTCGCAGAGCAAGAGGCACTTAAGGCAGGACATACACCCATAAGTCTACAAGATCTAACTCGTCTTATATGCTAGGCGGCAATTAAAGGCTTTACATCGAGTTCACTTCGATTAGCTTCCGCCTGCCACAAATCATATTGTGTTTGCTGATTCAACCAACTTTCAGCTGATGTATTAAACGCAATCGAAAGCCTCACCGCCATTTCAGGGCTAATACCTGCTTTACCGTTAACAATACTAGAGAGTGTTTTTCGACTAACGCCTAATGCTTCAGCCGCTGCAGTGATACTTAGCTCGAGAGGCTCAAGACAAAGCTCTTTAATAATCTCGCCTGGATGTGGAGGGTTGTGCATTAGCATAATTTCACCTCAGTGATAATCTTCGTAATTTACAATTTCTGCATGTTCCCCATNGAAACGGAACGTCACCCTCCAATTCCCACTAACACGAACAGACCAAACATCTGAACGCTTACCAGATAAGGAGTGCAGAAATAGCCCCGGTAAATTCATATCATCTGGGGAAGTAGAAGCATTAAGTCGGCCTAAAATAAGTTTTAAACGCTTAGAGTGCTTTACTTGAATACCTGAAGTTTTTCCTGCTTTGAAGAACTTCTCGAGGCCTTTGTGTTTAAATGATAGAATCATAAGCCGAATTGTAACCTGATACGACTCAGTTATCAA
>NZ_LWFE01001787.1:0-9736 GCF_001635675.1 Oleiphilus sp. HI0061
CTTATCGGCTATTTCGAGTCCTTTAGTTACTTTGCCAAATACGGCATAACCCGCGTTGTGCCCGGATTTATTAAGCTGCATATTGTCTTTAACATTTATGAAGAACTGAGAAGTCGCAGAATGCGGGTCGTTCGTTCGTGCCATGGCGATAGTGCCGCGTAAATTAGGAATAAGAGAATTAGCTTCGTTCTTAATGGGCGAAGAGACGGGCTTTCGTCTCATTTTTTGATCAAAACCGCCACCTTGAACCATAAAGTTGGGAATAACGCGATGAAAGATAGTGTTGTTATAAAAGCCTTCGTTAGCGTAACGGATGAAGTTCGCAACGGTTACGGGAACGCGGTCTTTAAAAAGGTCGAGCTCGATAATGCCAAAGTTGGTTGTGATGGTCGCTTGAGTCGTATTGCTATACATTTCTTTTGCATGACTTGCTAGCGCAAAACAGCACAAAGATATAAATGTTAAATGGCACACAAATTTATTAAATAAGGATAGATTGGAATTTCTCATGGTGTGTATTTCAACTCTATATAAATTAATTGGGAAAGGTTAATTAAATCAGCAAGCTATGAATATTTTCGGTGCTTAGTATAAAGCAAAAACGGTGTCTATTCACATGAATAGACACAGGATAACATCTTGTTACTGACCGAAATCAATCTCCCACATACAAATTGGCTTTTTCTGGCCATTATTTCACCAACTACTTAGGTGGCTGTATATATTTTAATAAGCCATTAATGATTCAGAGTACCTTAATAAGATAAAGATCGACTATCCCGGGGGAAGTATGACTAAGCATAATGAGCAAATAGCAAAATCCAGACTTGGGCGCTTATTAGTAAACCGCGGTTATATTAGCGAAGCGCAACTTGATCAAGCACTTCAGCTTCAAGCCTCCGAGAACATGATGCTTGGTGAGGTCTTAATTAAGCAAGGCTGGATTAGTGAGAAAGAGCTAAATAGAACACTTAAGCATCAGTCTCGTTACCGTTACACTGCAGCATTTGTTGCTTTGGCTGCGGCGCCGTTTCAACCGATGCTTGCTATGGCTGCGAGTCCCGCTGCAGCTTTACCAATTAATAACACCAGTAGCGCTGAGCTAACACGAGAACAGTTAGGTAAGTTTGGCGGCATGCAGATGCTTGATGACGAAGCTTTGGCAGGTGTTAATGCCCAAGGGTTCGGTCCAATACCAGGTATGGGGCTTAGCATCGGTCAGAATGCTGACGGAGCGGTTGCCGGTTTTCAGCATAAATATAACGACGAAGATGAATATGAAGAGCCGAAGGATGAGCAAGTGGCTTATGAGTTAGCGGACAGTGTATTAACCATGGCAGGTGTTGGTCCGATATCTAACCTGATTGAAGCAGATATTTCTATTGAGGGTTTGAAATACCAGGAAGGAAGAGGGCCTATAGAAATTACTGACGAAGGCGGTATAAAAATATATATGCCGACAGAAATTGCTCGAATTAGCATGGAGAATATTCGAGTTAAAGGAAATACTAGCGGCCCAACTATGGGAAGCATTTACATGTCTGATATCAAGTATCATCCAGATTCCAGCTACACAATTACCGCGAGAAACTAAGCCCTCTACGTTGTTATACATAAAAAAACAGGCGCGAGCCTGTTTTTTTATGCGTCAAAATAGGGCGCTCGAACATAAAAAATTAGTTAGGGCTTTTCCTTGCTATATCGCTTCCCTATACCGGTTGAGAAAGCTATTATTCAACACGTTAATTGAGTTATAGAGAATTGATATGCCAAAAATAGCCAGTGGAATCGTACGATTCAAAACCGAAGTGTACCCTCAGAAGAAAGAACTATTCGATCAACTTGTGAAAGGGCAGCATCCAGAAGCTCTTTTTATTACATGCTCTGATTCTCGTATTGACCCAAACCTTTTAGTTCAGACGGAACCAGGGGAACTATTCATATGTCGAAATGCAGGCAATATTGTTCCACCGCATAGCAACTATACTGGTGGTACCACGGCAACGATTGAGTATGCTGTTGCCGTTCTTGAAGTCAAACATATTATTGTGTGTGGACACACCTGTTGTGGGGCAATGGCCGGCGTGATGGACCCTGACTCGCTCACTAACCTTCCTCATGTGACACAATGGCTCAGCTACTCAAAGGCTGCGCATCAGATTGTTATGGAAAAGCTGCCAGAGGGCTCCCATGATGAACGTCTGGCTATGTTGATTGATGAAAACGTTTTGCTTCAGTTGCAGCATTTAAAGACCCACCCTCATGTTGCTGCCAAACTTTCTACCAATAAAATTCAGCTACATGCCTGGACCTACGATATTGGTGCCGGAGACGTAAGGGCTTTTGATGATGAACGTGGTGAGTTTGTGCCCGTTGAGGAACGTTACGCCGAGGATGTAAAAGCGTATCTTGAATCCCAACAGGCCGGTGCATGCAACGCGGACCATTAATCTGGCATATGAAATAGCAAGGAAGGTAAAAGAGAATAATAAGGATCTACAATGAAAGTTTTGGTGATCGGTGCTAATGGCGATATTGGTGCTAATGTCTTACGAGGGCTGTCAATCTAAGATAACAACTAAAAGCAGCTTTAGGCAGCTTTTAGTTGTTATCTTAGCCTCGAAAGTAAACTTCGATCAGGTGATAGCCAAATTTTGACTTTACTGGACCGTGAACGGTCTTTAATGCTTTTTTGAAAATTACTTGTTCAACGGGCTTAACTAAGTCACCAGGCCGAATTTCGCCTAAGTCGCCACCATTCTTTTTGCTAGGGCAGCTAGAGTGCTTGCGCGCCAGTTTTGCAAAGTCACCCCCTTTAGCCAAGGCTTGTTTTATCGTGTTGGCAGTTTGCTCATCTTTTACAAGAATATGACGCGCCATCGCAGTTTTCATTAGCAAAGTCTCTAATTATCTCGGCTTTTTAGTTTAACTTGCATGCCCTTATTATTCGAGAGCGTAATGAGAGGTTGAGGGTCAAACACATTGTTTTCATCTAATTCGACTTCGAATCTTCTCATAATTGTTGCAAGTATTATTTTCGCTTCCATCATCGCAAATGATTGCACAATGCAAAATCGTGGCCCCGAGCCAAAAGGTATATAAACATGCTTTGGTATGTTTTTCTCGTTTTCTGGTGAAAAACGCTCTGGATCGAAGCGGTTCGGGTTTTCAAAATAACGTGGGTTTAAGTGGTTCGCATAAGGTGATAGGAAGATAACTTTATCTTTGGGAATATGATATGAGCCTATGTCAATGTCGTCATTGGCTTGTCGGTTGTTTAGCGTCCAGACTGGCGGTAACAAGCGCATTGATTCCTTAATGACCATATCAGTATAGTTAAGCTCACCTAGGTGTTCAAACTGAGCGTCTTGATCGTTTAAAACACTGTCTAACTCGGCATGAAGCTTTGCCTGAATATCTGGATGTAGAGCGAGCAAGTAGAATGTCCAACTTAAGGCATTTGATGTTGTTTCATGGCCTGCGGTAAATAGTGTGATTAGTTCATCCATCACGAGCTCGGTTGGCATGCTGCTTCCGTCTTCGTATTTAGCTTCGAGCAGCATTGACATCATATCTGGTTTTTTATCAGCATTTGTTAAGTCTGAGTTCTTTCTTGTTTCTATCATACTGCTAATTGTTTTGTGCAATGCCTTTTTGGCAGCGACCAAGCGACGGTTTCCTCGGGTGGGAACCCAGTCAGGAAAAACTAAAGCCTGCTGAAACCGTTTGTTAGTTTCCGTTTGAACGATGTGCATTGTTTCACCAATATTATTTGCATTGCTTTGCATATGTTCCATATCTGTATCAAACAGAGTCTTGCTGACGATATACATTGTCAGCTTGAACATATCATCAGCAATATCCCTGTTACCCGCCTTCCAATCTTGCGTCATTCTGCTTGTATAATCGCTCATAGTTTTAGCGTAAGACTCAATTCTACGGAAGTGGAAGCCTGGCTGTACTAATTTCCTTTGAGTCTTATGATTAGCAAGGTCATTGTTTGTTATCAGCCCCTTTCCCAAAACGGTTCCCATGACAGCAACGTCTCGGTCTGACTTTCTAAATTTTTTTGCTTGGCTTACAAGAATTTGGTGGCTTAAGTCACCACTTGTGACAAGCGCCATATTGTTAAAAGGGATGTGGAATTCCACTATGTCCGGGTAGGTAGACATTAAACGGTGGAAGAAGGCCAAGGGGTCTCGAGCAAACTCGTTAAGGCATCCTAGAATCACTTGTCCACGTTCTTGGGGTATTGCTTGGTTTGTTTCTGTATAGGTTATCGCGGCTGATGACATTGTATTCCTCATTTTTATATTTATTAAGGAGGGCTTACTTTGCCATAAAATGACTGGTAGTCACAAAGGCTAGGATGAGAAACAGCATTCCAAAATTGGGATGCTGCTATCAACATCTTCGATTATTTAGCTCTTGGGGCAGCGCACTAGCAGTACATCACATTCAGCGAGGTTCAAAATCTTATGAGCTGTAGAGCCTAGCAGTACTTCAAACCCGTGGCGACTATGACTACCTGCAACAATGACATCTGCATTTAGGTTATCTGCCTGTTTAAGGATTTGTTGAGCCGGTGGCCCAAAGCACATAATTAGATTATTTGGATCCAGCCCTGCCTCTTCAATGAAGGGGCGAAGGTAGTCTGCACCCGACTGTGCGAGAGCTTCTTGATCTAATGGAGGCGGTATCTGGCCTGGACTGCCTGCCCAGTCAGCCACAATCAGGTCGAGTACAACGTGAACTAAATGAATTTTGGCTGAAGGATTTTGTTCAGCCAGTGCAGATGCTTTGTTGAGCACTTGTTGCGCGTCTTTGCCGCACTCTAAAGCGACGAGTATACTATTATATAGGCTCATTGGTGATTCTCCTTTATTGTAGCTTTAGTCTAGTTTGGCATGAGCGCGTTTGCTATGTAATGACTTACATCAACCAGCAATTATTTTAGCTCTATGTCTCCCATGAGTTGAGCAAGCTGCTCACGGCTATTAATATTTAACTTATGATAAATACGATATAGATGGTTTGATATTGTTGATGGGCTCAGGCCGAGTTGTTTTGCGATTAATTTAAAGCTTAAACCCTTGGTCACGCCTTTTACGACATCTAGCTCCCTTTGGGTTAGCTGGTCGAGTTTATTTCTTTGGCGAACGCCTATTCGGAAGAGATCTCCCAGCTGCTGAGAGCTAAAGATGTAGTTCTGTTTTTCTCTCTGTTGTTCATTCAAAGGGAGTTTTAAGGGAAGGATTTGCTTTTGCGTATTTAATTCCTTACTTCCTTTAAAGCAAAGCTCGACTATGTCGAGAAACTCTGTTTCGACCTCATGGTAAATGCCGTGACGGTCGCATATCGCGTAGTACTGCTCCTCGCCCTCCGACCTATCTTCCATGCTTAGCATGCAAGCATGAGAGGCAGCTTGTATAAGATGAAATAATACTCGTTGATGTCTTTTCTTTTCGTTATCTGAGAACTTTCTATCTTTGTCAGTGCGGTACACAGAGAGAAGGGTATAGATACCGCTTCTTGAAGCTATGTGTAGTGAACTTAAAATACGTTTTATTCCATGCGGCTCAAAAACCGAGTGATAGATTTCAGAACGATAAAAGTCACTGTCGTTAATTACATCAGCCATATCTACAGCTTCACCAGCATGAGCAAACAAGCTATTGCTGATTGGATTTATTTTAATGTGTTCTATTAAGGTGTCTGGAAAACTAGTTGGTAGATTAAGTGTTGTGTGTGTGTGAAAAGTGCGCGTACTTAAATGTCCGGTGCTCCAGATCGCAGCGTCGATATCAAGAAATGACTGTAATTCGTTTAGGGCCCACTGGCGATAATACTCAATATCAACGCGCTTGGTTGCTCGATATAGGTGACTAATAAATGCTTCGGTTTCACTCATGCCTAGTGGAATCCAGGTAAAGGGCTATTATTGTTAGAATGGTTTTATTTCTTCTATGTCTCAATCTAAGGCCATTAGGCTAATTTTACTATCCTCTTAAGTAAAGAGCTTTGGCAAACTTTGTTTAGTTTATTGATTTGGTAACAAGGCAAGAAAGATGGCAGCTATTAAAAGTGATGTACTTATTGTTGGTGCTGGAATTGCGGGTTTAATTGCGGCGCATGAATGCTTGGAAAAAGGTCTAAGTGTCTCGTTGGTTGATCGAGATATTGAAGGTAATTCCGGTGGCCTGGCAAAGTTGGCGTTTGGTGGTATGGCCTTGGTGGGGACACCACTTCAGGAACGTATGGGCATAAAAGATTCTCCTGAACTTGCCTTAAAAGATTGGCATTCATTCGCTCAGTTCAGTGAACAGGATGAATGGCCTAAACGTTGGGCTGAATACTACGTGCAGAATTCCGCAGAGCGCGTATTTCATTGGCTATGTGACAAAGGCTTAAAGTTCTTTCCGGCCGTAAACTGGGTAGAACGTGGGCTAAATGGCGATGGTAATAGCGTTCCCCGGTATCACGTAATTTGGGGCACTGGTCACCGCTTGGTTGAATTGTTTCTAGAAAAACTGGCTAAGCATTCTAACCGTGATAGTCTTCAGTTCTTTTATCGACATCGTGTAGTTCAGTTGGTATCTGAAAATGGCCGCGTAGTGGGCTGTCGAAGTGAAAGTGAAGAGACTAAAAAGGTAGTAGAGTTTGAGGCTGAGCATACTATTGCTGCATGTGGCGGGATTAACGGCAGTATCGACAAGGTTAGGGAGCATTGGTACAAACCTTGGGGCTTGCCACCGAAAGAAATCCTAAACGGATCTCACCCTTATGCCGATGGCGCATTGCATGAGCTCGTTTCAAATTTGGGGGGGAGTGTTACGCATCTTGATAAAATGTGGAATTATGCGGCAGGTATTCCGCATCCTCAGCCACAATTTGAAGGCCATGGCTTAAGCTTGATCCCATGTAAATCTGCTTTGTGGCTTGACGCTAAAGGCAATCGTATTGGCCCTGATCCACTCGTTACTGGTTTTGACACAAATGAGTTATGTCGTCGCGTTGCCCAGCTAGAAGAACCTTATACCTGGCAGGTTTTGAACTGGGGTATCGCTGCAAAAGAATTCGCAATCTCCGGTTCGGAGCATAACCCCTCGATTCGAGACAGAAAGTTACTTAGCTTTTTAAAGGAAATATTGCTAGGAAATCACACGCTAATTGAGAAAATCTCTACTGAAAGTGACCACTTTATCGTTGCACAGAATATGGATGAACTCCTTACCCAGATGAAGGCTCTTGATGATGAAAAAGTTTTGAGCTGTGACAATGTTAAAGCTGCTGTTAGTGATTATGACCAAATGCTATCACGAGGGCCGGCTTTATGGAACGATGACCAGGTTAGGCGTATTCAGCAAGCCAGGGCATGGCGATCCGACAAAGTCAGAACATGTAAACCTGCCCCCATTGTAAGTGACAAATCCGGTCCGTTAATCGCGATTAAGCTCAGACTCATTTCCAGAAAAAGCCTTGGTGGCATACAGACTAATTTGCAAAGCCAGGTCTTGAGCTCAGAGGGTGCAGCAATTCCAGGCTTGTACGCGATTGGTGAAGCAGCGGGTTTTGGCGGTGGCGGTGCCAGCGGATTTAAGTCTCTAGAGGGCACGTTCTTATCCGGCTGTGTACTGACGGCGCGTAGCGCAATTGACGCAATCAACTAATACTAAGGGCAGATGTAATACATTTTCCCTGTAATAAATTTATATAGAAAAAAGAATCTTAAAGGTGATACATGAAGAAAACAGGCGCTTGGCTAGTTAGGTATGCACTCGAGCAACTTGGGATTTCACATACATTTGGTATACCGGGTGTTCACAATACCGAGATCTATGATGAGTTAAATAAGTCGGCCACCATTCAGCCTATGCTCGTTACTCATGAAGGCTGTGGCGCGTTCATGGCAGATGCTGTTAGTAGAACCAGTGATACGGTTGGTGCAATGCTTATCGTTCCTGCGGCAGGCGCTACGCATGCAGCTAGTGGTATTGGCGAAGCATTTCTTGACGGTATTCCAATGCTGGTGTTGTCGGGTGGTGTGCGGAGCGATTCAGACTTTGAATACCAGCTTCACGATATGGATCAGCATGCGATGCTAGCGCCAATTACCAAGGCAACATTTAAGGTAGCTCACCAGAAAGATATTATTAGAACGCTATATAAAGCCTACGAAATTGCGACGAGTGGCGAACCAGGGCCAGTATTTGTTGAGATACCAGTGAATATACAGCTTTATACGGCGGAGGTTGAACGACAAATAACGTATGCCGAATTTTTAAGTGAAAAGGCGCTTGTCGAGTCTGGTCATTTTGAACAGCAGCTAGATGAAGCGGTCGATATCTTAATTAAGGCTAATAAGCCCGGATTGTTTTTGGGCTGGGGAGCGGTGGACGTTTCTGATGTTGCTACGCAAGTCGCTAGCTTGCTTGGCGCACCGGCATCTACTACCTTGCAAGGCTTAAGCTCCTTTCCGGCAAATGATCCTATGCATACGGGAATGAGTTTTGGGGCTGCAGCAGTGCCTGCCGCAACGAAAGCATTTGAAGATTGCGACGCTTTGCTTGCGGTAGGGACTCGTTTTGGAGAAATTGGTACAGGTAGCTTTGGCGTTACGGTTCCTGAATCTTTGATTCATATTGACATTAACCCTAAAGTTCTCAATACAAACTACCCAGCGAAAGTAGCGATCCAGGGAGATGCAAATGAGGTCTTGCCCGCGTTATTACGTAAGCTCAAAGCTAAAATACATGAGAATAATATCTGTTTTGATGCGCGTTATAAGGAAGTGAGTCAGCTCATCTCAGAGCAAAAGGCTTCGTATAAACAAGAGTGGTATAAGCACGATAGTGGTTCTCGTGTTAATCCAGCTTTATTCTTTGATGCCTTAAGGAAAAGGCTGCCTGATGACGGTTATGTAGTGGTTGATGACGGTAACCATACCTTCTTAACGGCAGAACTTATGCCTATTCATACAGCGAGAACCATGATTTCGCCTACCGACTTCAATTGCATGGGTTATGCTGTCCCTGCGACTATCGGAACAAAGCTTCTTAATCCTGAAAAAGACGTTGTCAGTATTATTGGTGATGGTGCATTTTTGATGACGTGCATGGAAATTACAACGGCAAGCAAGAATGGCTTGGGTGCAATTTTTACCATATTTAATGATGGCGAGTTATCCCAAATATCACAAGCTCAAGAGGTGCCGTATAACAGGAAAACTTGTTCGGTTCTTGCGGATACGAGAATGCAGGGTGTAGCGATGGCTACTGGCGCAGCTTATGTCCGGATCGATGAGAATTCCGATATAGATGAAATGTTGGATGAAGCTTGGAGAATCAGCAAAGCGGGTCAGCCAGTCGTGTTAGATGTAAATATTGATTACAGTAAACAGACCCGATTTACGAAGGGTATTGTGGGAACAAACCTTAAGCGTTTGCCCCTCAACATGAAGGTCAGAATGATTAGTCGGGCTTTAGTAAGGAAAGTGACCTGCTAGCTATTTATTCACGACGTTTGCTAGCTTCTCTGAAACGTCGCTAAGCTTTGTCGTCATTGTGCTCAGGTTTTGAATTGACTCCAGTAGGTGTATAACAGCGTAAGCGTTATTGTTATTTACCTCGCCAACATTCTGCGAGGCAGCACTGACTTGTGTCATGTTGTCTTGCAGTTTATTGATTACCTTGGATACTTTTTCAATTTGTTCTGAAACTTCAATAACCGAGGCCGA
>NZ_LWFE01001788.1:0-763 GCF_001635675.1 Oleiphilus sp. HI0061
TCAGCTTTATGGTGAGGTTTAGGTAGGGCTTGCGCTATAGCCTTCCCCAGACAGGGCTTTTCTGCAATATACAGTTTCATTCATACAAAATACTGTATAAACAAACAGCTATCAAGCAGTTTCACGCCGTCTTAGCCAACTTTTTGCTCAACTCTGTTTCGACCGTTAAGCTTAGCTTGGTATAGCGCCTGATCAGCCATCTCAACCAAAGCGTGAGTCGAGCTTTCCTCGTTCGGCATGCAGGCACTTACGCCAACACTCGCTGTCACTTGAATACGCTCATCACCCGTATCAATCCACAAAGCTTCAATATGCGCCCGAATTCGCTCACCTATCAAAACAGCACCTTCCAATTTGGTCTCAGGTAAGACAACAGCTAACTCCTCTCCACCATAACGGCAAACCAGATCAGGAGGGCGTTTCACCAAACGATACACTTCAGAAGCGACCGTTTTCAGACACTGGTCTCCAGCTTGATGACCATAGGTATCATTGACGGATTTGAAATTATCCAAATCAATCATAATCAAAGCTAATTCTCGCCCATTTCGCCTGCCACGACGAAACTCTCGCTCCATCATTTCATCAAAATAACGACGATTTCTAACCCCGGTGACTTGATCAAGTGTTGATAGATCTTCAAGTTCGGAGTTTAATTTATTGACCTTTTCTAAAGCCAGTCGTAAGTCTCTGGTTCGCTGCTCAACTTCTACCTCTAATGCTTCATTTTGCATCTGCTTGGTCTCGATCAGCTTTTCCTTCA
>NZ_LWFE01001789.1:0-604 GCF_001635675.1 Oleiphilus sp. HI0061
TTGTTGGTGCTTTACCCTGGGCATGGAATATACCAGAACAATACAATTATGAAACAGGCAAAAAATTCGTTGAAACCTTTAGCAAACGCTATGACGCCTACCCTTCTTCTTCCGCAGCTTCGGCATATTCAATTTTATATCAATACAAAGACGCCGTAGAACGCGCAGGCAGCTTTGAAACAGCCAAGGTTAGAAAAGCTCTGGAAGGCCATAAATATTCTTTGTTAAAAGATGAGCAGGAATGGCGAGCTTTTGACCAACAAAATATTCAGACAGTCTATGCTGTGAAAGGTAAGACTAAAGAAGATATTTTAAAAGATAAATACCAGTCAGATTACTTCGAGATTCTAACAAGTATGAGTGGCGAAAAAGCCGCAAGAACCCAGCGCCAATGGAAGAATGACCGATTTAAAGCAAACAAATCATCTATTCTGAATTAGCTCATAGGCCGGGGAAGGCGCTCAAAACAAGGAGCGCTTTGCCTACATTTTACTAGCGTTTGGGAATCACTGTTAAGTGCTTGTATTATTTGGTTTAAAACTAGGTATACATAAGCCCTAACTCTCTACAGAACAATCCGGACGTCTATGAGCAACAAGCAGCA
>NZ_LWFE01001790.1:0-859 GCF_001635675.1 Oleiphilus sp. HI0061
TATACCGCCATCATCGGCAGCAGTGGGCGGCAATTCATTTACTGCAAGAGAAATAGTTTTAGTTGTAGTGCACGCACTGAGCAAAAGGACAGATAAAATAGTAAAGAATTTATAGTTCATTGCGTATACTCCTTACGAATATTGAAATCAATGATTCAAGTATTACGCATATTAATGATTAACATAACAAGGTGCTTTATACCCATTATTCATAATAGGCGAAATGGAAATAACCACTTAATAATCAGTAACATTATGGTACTTCCTGTTATTTTATCGATTAAACTATTTTTACTTCGTAATTCAATTTTTTAAGTAGCTCACCTAAAGTTATATCTAGTACCAGATTACCTTTCCTTACATTTTAAAAGTATTTTTATTACCGTTACCCCTAACCTGCATCAAACTTATTCTTTGTTTATATATGTGGATTTTCTTACGAGTCTTTTAAGGTGTTAACAGGCTCTCATACTAAAGGAGACACTGTTCAGCGCACGAACTATAATCCAAGCTAATGCACTGCCATCAATTGAATAAACTTGCTGAATACTGCTTACTTCCATAGACTTTGCCAACTAATATTTATCCATGCTTAGAGCGATTAAATGGCAACACTGATACTTACACGGCACGCACAAGCCTCTTTAGGAAAGCAAGACTATGACCAGCTTTCTGATCTCGGCCACAAACAAGCCCATTTACTAGGTGAATATTTTGACAGCACTTCTATCAAGCCCAGTCGAGTTATTTGCGGCAGCTTAAAAAGGCATATTGAAACCGCTGACGCGATCACTCGCTCATTGCAATATAATCAAGCTATCGAAACTGATCCGCGCTGGAATGAATTCGACTTTAAGGG
>NZ_LWFE01001791.1:0-787 GCF_001635675.1 Oleiphilus sp. HI0061
ATTTAAAGGTCTACAATGGAAAAACCGTAAATGTATTTGTCAGGAAAGTAGTAATGAAAGGCAGCGTCAAAATACTTATTGCCTCCTTGGGGTGGCTCTGCGTCATCCTTGGCGTGATTGGTATTTTCTTGCCGATATTACCGACAACACCTTTCTTACTATTAGCTGCCTGGTTATTCACTCACTCATCGGAACGTTTTCACCGCTGGTTACACGAACACCCGAAGCTAGGCCCCATCATTTCAGTTTGGAAAAGCGGCGAAGGCCTGGACAAAAACATTCGAACCCGGATACTAATATGTATGTGGGGAAGCATGCTTTTATCCGCACTCATCATTGGCAAGTTATGGGCCGTCATTATGCTTAGCTGCATAGGTGCCGGCGTCACAACCTATATCTGTCGCCTGCCAATCAAGTCAGGCACGACAAGTTAACGTGCAGCTAGTTTTTCAAGAACTCTGTCAGCCGCAGCAGAAACCTGTGCAGGTGCCGTCCCGCCCAGGTGATTTCGTGCATTAACAGAGCCTTCAAGCGTCAGAACGTCAAATACATCTTCTTGAATCTGATCGCTAAACACCTGCAACTCTTCTAGTGTCATGTCTGAAAGGTCTTTTTCCTCAGCAACACCATATGCCACGGCTTTACCAACAATTTCATGCGCATCACGGAAAGCCACACCATTAACGACTAAATAATCAGCCAAGTCAGTCGCGGTTGAAAAGCCCCTACGTGCTGCTTCTCTCATATTTTCAGCCTTCACCTCAATCGCCGGAATCATATCAGCATA
>NZ_LWFE01001792.1:0-667 GCF_001635675.1 Oleiphilus sp. HI0061
GTATCGAAATGGGTATACCTAACAAAGAAAGTATGCAAGCACGTCTACTTGAATCGGAGGTCTATAAACAAGCCTTCTCTAGCCTATTTGGAAAAGACATATTAAGTAAACCGGGGAAGCTCTATGACGCCATGGCCGAAAGCATCGCAGCCTTTGAAAAAACCGATTTTTTCTCTCCCTTCGACTCAAAGTATGACCGCTATTTAAGAGGCGAATATGAACTTAGTAAGCAAGAAGAACTTGGAATGACCTTATTCTTCTCGCAGCAATTCACCAACTGTAACCAATGCCACCAATTACGAAGCAGCCCAACCGCGCCGGATGAAACCTTCAGCAATTATGAGTATCACAACATTGGTATACCGACAAACCTTGCTGTTCGAAAACAAAACAAGCTCGACGAAGACTATGTCGATATAGGTCTACTCGCGAACGCTCAAGTCCACGATGAAAAGCATAAAGGAAAATTCAAAACACCAACGCTTCGAAATGTCGCCGTCACCAGCCCTTACATGCACAACGGTGTTTTTAAAGAGCTTCGAACAGTTATCGACTTCTATAACAAATATAACTCCAAAAGCGCCAAGCGTCAGATAAACCCAGAAACGGGCGAAAGCTGGGATAAGCCATAATTCCACGAAACAATCTCTTTTGAGGAACTTCAATC
>NZ_LWFE01001793.1:0-861 GCF_001635675.1 Oleiphilus sp. HI0061
TTCTATCGACCATGTTTTGTTGAGGAAGATAAGCAATATCATCTTTCTCGACGGGTCCAAATTGAATATCACCTTCTAAGGGAGCAAGTTGCCCCATAATACCTTTAAGCAGTGTCGATTTACCTGCACCGTTAGGCCCAACAAGGGCAACAAGCATGCCTTTATCAATGCTGGCAGAAAGGTGGTGAACAGCGGGGTGCGCTTCGTAGCCGAGCGTTAGATTTCGGAAAGATAAAATCATTATCTACCTGGTGACACTGTAGACACAATAAATTAGTACTGCACTTAGCGAGGCCGCGAGGGCAAGGCGTTGAACAAGGCCAATTTCCAGTAAGCTTCGACGTGACATAATCAGCCTGTTATTAAAGTAGAACACAATCCGTGAATCCTATGTGATAGCATGCTAAATTGCAATCTGGCTGGCCTTGAAGCGTTAAATTATTGGGGCTGAGCGCGACGATTATTCCCAAATAACAATTACAAAACGTATCTGTCATTATGGAAGTGAACTCATACTTCGAGCTACTCAAGTTGGCAAGCATTCCCTTTATTGCGGGAATTGTTGGATTCATCACCAACTGGTTAGCCATTAAGCTTACTTTTTATCCGATCAAATTCTGGGGCATTCGGCCCATTTTTGGCTGGCAGGGAATTATTCCCTCAAAGGCTAGGAAGATGGCGGAAATCAGTGTTGATTCAACCTTGTCCAGAATTGGCTCAGTCTCTGATATTGTTGAGCAAATGAGCCCTGCTCTAATTGGCGAGCATATTCTCGAGTCACTTGCTCCTCGCACTGAAGAACTAGTTGATGAAATTATGCTTAAGCGCCATCGAACGCTTTGGCAAAATCTACCAAGACCC
>NZ_LWFE01001794.1:0-1675 GCF_001635675.1 Oleiphilus sp. HI0061
ATATCGTACATTTCAGTCATACCGACAGGTGCGGAAAACGCTGCGTCTCCGGCTTCAAGCGTATAAAATGCCACCAGCATTCCCCCCGAGCCTGAAGTATTGACCGACGGTGCTGTCACACTGGACCAACTCATACCTACGCTAGAATCTTCATCATCTATTGGTGTGGAGGTATCGACACCTCGAAAGACAGACATACCACCTATATACCGCCGATTCCGATTGCCATCAAAATCAAAGTTATACCCGGTCCCAGCGTCGCCAGACGTAGCCAGGCGATAGTACAATGATTGGAGTACATCATCGTCTCTGTCTTGAGAGCTAATCTGAGTCCAACCAGCTGGCGCTGTCACCCCATCACTACCACTTCTGTTTCGGATAGTAATCTGCACCAATAACAAATCATTTTCTTCAGCACTCGCTGGTACAGTAAGAGTGACATCATCGTTATTGCCATCTTCAGTCGTACTAGCTACAAAAGTAATTGCAGAATGAGCACTACTAGCGAAAGTAAACAGACAGACAATCACACATATACTTGTAATAAGTCGGAACAATAACAAAACATCCTTATCAATCATGAGCCCTCACCTGCACCGAACGAGTCGCCTGGTCCAAACCACTTCCACAGGTCGCTGTGCTTGTAAATGTCATATAATTTGTACCTGCCACCGTATCAATTCGGCAAATCAGTTGTGCAATGCAGTTATCCAAGCCAGGGTTACTCCCTCCTGCATCAAAGTCCAGATACCCCATTGCATCATTACAAGTTGTCCCACCAACGAACACTCTGTTTAGCGCTATCTGAGCACCGCTTTCCGCCGCGTAAAAGGCTCGTGTAGATTCAAAGTCTTGAGCAAAGCCCATACTGGAATCTTCAGCCAGATCACTCATTGCCAAAACGATCAAAGCAAGAATAACGATCAAAAATATTGTCGCAGGAAGTCCAATACCTCGCTGCTTAAGGTGTAGTTGTCTAAAGTGGAGTTGCCTAGGGTACATTGCGAATTTGCACCTCTTGATTTACGGCCTGGAGTTCACCATTACTACCTGTAACACTGTAAGCAATATTTACCACAGCATTACGAGTCAGGCTGGCGTCTGTATAAGCAAAGCTACCTAAATTCGCACCATTTGCCATGACAGTTTGCTTGTTGGTATCAGGGGTCGAATCAAAGCCATAATCAAAATAACGATAGAGAAAGCCACCGCTAAAACAAAACATCACGGGGTCCTGACTAATAAACAAACGCTTAGTTGGGGAGTCACTGACAAATTGATGGCTTGATTGTAAGTTAATCGTCAAAGCACCGGCTGTTGCGCCGGCAGTAATACTAGAAAGCAAGCTACTAATTACGCGCTGGCTTCCAGATAGGTCATAAACATCACTGACGGCATTACTATAAACGGCCACTCTGTCCTGGCTAGTATCGACACTTGCATCCACGTAGCNAGCAAAAGGTACCACCTCGAAACTACTGGCCCCACTTAAAATCGGCACACTTAAATAGTCCGTTGCAGCGACAGTGGGAATAAACTCAATACATGAGCCGCCACTAAGCGTTTGAATACTATTCGGTAAAGCTAATCGTAGTTCTCTACTTAGCTTCTCTGATACCACCCAAGCAATGGCAGATATTTTACCGCGCTCAGAGGCATCGATCATGCCCTCCGT
>NZ_LWFE01001795.1:0-794 GCF_001635675.1 Oleiphilus sp. HI0061
ATATAACCTGTTAAAAAACTTCTCTGAACCTTATGGCGATGCCGCACGTGGCCGAATTCTTGAAATCAAGCCGGGATTTTATACGCGAATGGGCGCAGGTATTCGTCAATCAACTGAAGTGTTAAAAACACAAGCAACTCAAAAGCGCCTCATGTTGATTGTTTCAGACGGCAAGCCAAATGATATTGATCACTACGAAGGCCGTTACGGAGTAGAGGATACTCGTAAGGCGGTTCAGGAGGCCAAGCAGCAGGGCTTGCAACCATTTTGTATTACCATCGATGAAGATGGAAACGATTATTTACCTTACCTTTTTGGTGATCATGGTTATGCAGTGATTAGTGATACTGCGCGTTTACCTGCATTGCTGCCAAAAATTTACTTGAACCTTACAGGTCTATCGTAAGACGACAAGGGTCAAGCTTTTTAAATGGAGAACGACATGCCAACGAATTATCTAGCGCAGGGAAATGAAGTTGTTATCTTCGAGCACGCCGCCAACAATAATTTGCCGGTTTTGATTAAGGGACCTACAGGTTGTGGTAAAACCCGATTTGTTGAGCACATGGCCAAGAAACTTGATCGGCCTTTATACACGATTGCCTGTCATGATGATCTAAGCGCAACAGACTTGGTAGGTCGACACTTAATTGGCAAAGACGGAACCTATTGGCAGGATGGCCCGCTTACCAGGGCGGTGCGAGAAGGCGGTATTTGTTATTTAGATGAAGTCATTGAAGCACGGAAAGATACTACGGTTGTGCTTCACCCACTGTCTGACCACCGTCGCGTTT
>NZ_LWFE01001796.1:0-1186 GCF_001635675.1 Oleiphilus sp. HI0061
TTTAATTAGAATTCTGCTCGAAATTCAAATCACGCTTCTTTCTAAGTTATTTGCAGTTGAGTTGTCGCATATAAAGGAAGGGGGTTTCATTCCTAAACATAAGGGATACGTAAAATGTCACAATACCAAGACGAGATCAAAGCAGTAGCATCTGTTGTAGAAGCAAAAGGTGATAGCTGGGCTGCAATCAACCCTGAGTCAATTGCACGCATGCGCGCTCAAAACAAATTCAAGACTGGTCTTGATATCGCGCAATACACTGCTGATATCATGAACGCTGACATGGCTGAATTTGATAAAGATAAAACTAAGTACACGCAGTCTCTAGGTTGCTGGCACGGTTTTGTCGGCCAACAGAAGATGATCTCTATCAAGAAGCACTTCGGTGGCAAGACTGACCGTCGTTACTTGTACCTTTCTGGTTGGATGGTTGCTGCACTACGTTCAGACTTCGGTCCACTTCCTGACCAATCAATGCACGAAAAAACTGCTGTTGCATCGTTGGTTGAAGAGCTATACACATTCCTACGTCAAGCTGATGCGCGTGAACTAGGCGGTCTTTTCCGTGCTCTAGACGCTGCTAACGAAGCTGGCGATTCAGCAAAAGCTGCTGAAATCCAAGATCAAATTGACAACCACGTAACTCACGTTGTGCCAATTATTGCTGATATCGATGCTGGTTTTGGTAACGCTGAAGCGACTTACCTAATGGCTAAGCAGATGATCGAAGCGGGTGCTTGTGCACTACAGATCGAAAACCAAGTTGCTGATGAAAAGCAATGTGGTCACCAGGATGGTAAAGTAACTGTTCCTCACGCTGACTTCCACGCTAAGATCCGTGCATTGCGTCACGCTTTCCTTGAGCTAGGTATTGACAACGGTATCATCGTTGCACGTACTGACTCTGAAGGTGCTGGTCTTACTAAAGAAATCGCAGTAGTTAACGAGCCGGGCGATTCTGGTGATATCTACAACTCTTACCTAGATGTTGAAGAAGTTACTCCAGAAGAAACAGCTCCTGGTGATGTGCTAATCAGCCGTGACGGCAAGCTTGTTCGTCCTAAACGTCTTCCTTCTGGCCTATACCAGTTCCGTTCAGGTACTGGTCATGAGCGTTGTGTATTCGATTGTATCGGTGCGCTTAATGCTGGTGCTGACTTGCTTTGGATCGAAACTGCAGTACCAA
>NZ_LWFE01001797.1:0-1370 GCF_001635675.1 Oleiphilus sp. HI0061
GAAACTTCCTATTATCGCATTAGCTATTTTAAGAGAAATAAGACTTCAATTGCTGAGCGCAAACAAAATCTAGCGCCACTGCACTTTTAAGTCGATTATTCATAATCAACTCTCTACATAATTATTTTTCAATTCCAGCTCATTGAAAAAATCGGGCCATACTATATTCAGTATTTGTTTTTTCGCCCATACAATAGCGGCACAACAAGCACGGTTAAAATCGCCGAGCTGATGGATCCAAAAATCAAGGAGACAGCCAGTCCTCCCATCACGGGATCAGGGATGATTACCAGTGTTCCAAAGACAATGGCCAAGGTGGTTAAGGTTATGGGAATAATTCTTAATGCGCCCGCATCTGAGATAGCCTCTTCTGGCGACATGCCTTCGGCTATTCTCTCCCTGATAAAATCAACGATCAGCAAAGAATTCCTAACAGCAACGCCCGCAAGAGCAATAACACCAATCATTGATGGTGCGGTAAAGTCTTGATCGAGCAACCAATGGCCCGGAAATACACCAATCAAACCTAATGGAATAGATACCATGACAAGCAATGGCAAACTAAAGGATTGATAGTAAGCAACTAAGAGAAAGTAGATAGCAAGCAGTGACATCGCCAGCGCAATTCCCAAATCTCTAAACACATCCAGTGTCAGCCTCAATTCACCATCCCAATGAATGACAGTGTCATCCAAAGTAGTGGGTGAATCAGGCACAAAGCCCAGATTTCGCGTCGTAATTTTAGTTTCTCTATCGACTTGTAATACTTCGATTCTCTTTTCCAAATCGAGCACTGCATACACAGGTGCACTATCTACCAGCTCTCCTCCCACATAAGAAACTCGCTCATTATCCTTATGGAAAATAGGTGTCGCTTTCTCATTCGGAACAATATCAATCACCGTCGATAAGGGGATGGATGCCCCTTCTTTATTTTTCACAAAGGTCTGAGCCAGTATCTCCGGCACAATGCGCTGGTTATGAGGCACGACAAGCCTAATCGGTATAGGATTTCTCGCTTCTTGCTCATACAAGTGATTCACGATATCTCCTTGCACAAAAAAGCTTAATGCAGCAGCAACTTGCTGCACATCTAAACCGGCCAGTAAAACCCTGCGTTGATCGATCTTGAAGTTATATTCCTGAATAGGCGTGGAATTGCTCGTCCACACTTCAGCCATATCCCAGGTATCTTTAAACAGCGTCTCTAATTCTTTGGCCGTTGCCTCTCGTTTCTCGTTATCTTGTTCGTATATTTCAGCGAGAACCGTCGCTCTTATCGGTGGCCCAGGAGGGTCTTCTAATAACTGAACCGTAGCCTCAGGGTGATTACCAATGATATCGGCAAGTGCTAAACGCAATTGCTGCAC
>NZ_LWFE01001798.1:0-13163 GCF_001635675.1 Oleiphilus sp. HI0061
AACTATGAAATTCTGAATGTTCTAAGAACTATTGGTGTTGACCACTCTCAAGGCTTTGGAATTAAAAAAACTGGTTTATTAGAAGAGTTAGCTTAAGTATAAGGCTTTGTGCTTGGAATACTTCAGCTATTCAGTACTTGTGAGTAGGCTGTGTAAACTCGCTTTTGGATCTCGATATTTTCGTCTTTTAGTCTCTCATCCAGTCGCTTGGCCGATTGGTTAATCTCTTGTTTAGAAAAGTTGCTAGGAATTGAGTGAGTCGCGTGGATTCGCTTGTAACTGGCGTAGTTCACTGGAAAGGGGCGGTAGGCTTTCTGAATCCCTTCATCAATAAGGTTAGCGACATCTTTATGGTCGTGTGTTTCAGAGATGCTTAGTGTATTTCCGAAGTCGATATGGATTTTACCCTTTTCTTCGCTCAGGCCTTTCTTACAAGAGATGAAATCATCAAACCGGTCTTTCTGATAGTCTGAGTTGTTTTCAGAGTTTATCAGTTCGTGAGCTTTGTCAATGTCACAAGGATCCCACTCGTAAGAGAAGCAGACAGGTACAATATTCAATGCGTTCATGTAATCGCTAAATGGTCGTTCCTTGGGCTTCGCTAAGATAAGCATTTTTATCAGGGCGGGGTTAGTTTTGTCTATATTGTCTTTTGCCCGGCCTTCCTTTTGCGCGATCCAAACGTTACCTTGCTGTGTAAAATGTAAATAACGAATGTACTCAGATTGTGTTTTCATCGCTTTAAGCATTGCTCTAGGAGACTTCAGAGATCTGAAGACCTTAAAGCAGCGGTTGAGTAAGGCAAGGTCGTTAGCAGCTGGGTGTTGAAGTAGGTTGTCACCGATAGCGCAATTTGAGGTAGAGAAGCCATATTCCCTTAGCGCTTTATTAAGGATGAGTGGATCCATCACGATGTCTCGGTGGTTCGAGATAAAAACATAGGGCGTCGCAGGGTCTAGTTCATCAAGACCGGAAACGCTCAAATCATCATAGCTTGTTTCTATGTAGGGGAATATAGACTCTGCCACCCAGGCTTGAAAGGCATCAATCGAGTGAATATCAGCTAAACGCTCAAATTGAATCGGCGCTTGATTTTCGTCTGACTTGAATAGGCTCTTGATCACGGAAATAAGTTCTTTATCGCTCAGTAGTGCGCGCAATACTTGATTGACTTGCTTGTCCTCATAGCACTGAATTTCTTTAAAGCTTTCTTGCCATGCTATATTGAAAGAGACTGCTTTAAGACTTTGCGACATGATTACCCGTAACGAATTGAAGATTGAGGTTTGAGTATAAACAAAAATGACGATTTCTTCGCGCCGATTATAATGAATTAAGTCTAGCTTCTGGCCATATATGCTGCCAGCGGCCAAAAACAACATTCGACTGGCCTGATAGAAGAGCTAATAATTTAAATATTGAGCAGAGGTAACTGTGAGAAAGTTTTTACTTGTTCAGTTTGCTAAGCGTCCTTTGTTGGGGCATGTAAAAACTCGTATTGCGAAAGTCTTGGGTGAGGAGGCTGCGCTATCTATTCATATGGAGCTTGTTGCAGATATTGCTTTAAGATTTAGTCAGTGTATCGCTTGTGACTATCAGTTATGGTTTGATCAAAAGAGTGCTTCGTTTGACTCGCTTGAAGCAGAATCTATAAATGCCCATAAAAAGCTTAAGGCACTAATTGCAGAAGAAGGTTTAGACTGCCACGAACAGCGAGGGGAAAATCTTGGTGAGCGAATGTGCGATACCCTTGAGCGTAGTTTAGTTGATTATCAGAGCGTTGCGATTATTGGCAGTGATTGTCCGAATGTCACTGTATCTGACCTGAAAGTTGTAAAAGATTCATTAAGTGAGCATGACGTGGCGATCATACCCGCAGAAGATGGTGGTTATGTATTACTAGCCTTACGCAGAGAAGCTCTGGCCCGAGTTAATGGTAATTGGCTCGATGGTGTTGAGTGGGGGAGTGATAAGGCGCTGGAGCAAACGCTTAGTTGCTGCAGTCGGATAGGACTAAGCTATCAAGTGCTTCCTGACTCGTGGGACGTTGACGAAGTGGCTGACTATGAGCGTTGGAAGGAAGTTATAGCTCAAACTTAGCGCATGATCTTGGCCAAGTTTGAGCTGAATATTGCTAGCGTTTTGCTAAATAAATTGAGTAGTCATGATTTATTTGCTTGGTTTTTGCTATTTTCAGTAAATTCTTTTTCGCCAAAGCGGTTGAAACGGCTTTCCCGTAGTGGTTTAGCACTTTACTTAGCTGCCAGTGAGAACTGCTGCTAAGTTCGATAGCAGTATTCAGCACAGGCTTCTGGTCATTGCTCCCAAACCATGCTTGGCGACATCCATCAATGGAATAGAAATATTCTTCGTTGATCAAACCTTCCCAATAAGCACTGTATTTGTCAGCGAGAATGGTGGATCTTAGAGCTCTGATATTTGCGCTGGTATTACGAAGGCCTTGCTTGGCAACCAGTGTTTCAATATCGGTACTCGCGTTATCGGGAGACTCACACAGCTTTATATTGAGAATGCCATTGGTACAAAGCTGACGCTTAACTAATTCAACGAATTCCGCATCAACTACCGGTGCTTCGGCCGAGATCGATGCAAAATGTATTTGGTTCCCATCTTCAAGAAAACGCTTTGCCAATGACTGTGGCCAAAACACTATATTAGATAAGCCTTTTTGATGGGCTTTTAGATGACACTCAGCTAGGTTCTCTAGACTATTTTCAAGGGCGAGGACATCAACATCGTTGAAGTGATTAGCATACTCAAGCGCACGTTGAGAAGCATTGGTGCCTGCAACTAATAGCAGTAAGCGTTCTGGCAGTTCCGATTCTGGCAGCTGGAAGTTATTGATTAGTTCCTGCTTCAAGGACTGCTGATTAAAAAAGTCGATTGTTTGCCGCCTTGGAAATGGCCCCGGTAAGTCATCTTTACTAGTTAGCAGTTCACTTTTCTTTTCTGGGAACTGCTGCTTGAAAGATTCACGCTCAGCTCGACGATATAGGGATGACTCCATTAAGGGTAATAATGCCGATGGCCACTGATCTAGTTCCAGCGCTGTTAAGTTAACTGCATAAGTCTGAGAGAAGAATGCCTTATACATACCCACAACAATCAATGCGCCGGCTACCTCATCAACTTCCCATTGGTGTTGGAGGGTATGTTGAAGAGATTGATCAATTAGCTCGACTTTTTCCTCTTCAACTTCATCAACGATTAAAGCGAAGTTAGTACGCTCCGCATAAACAGCAATCGCGATAGCTAGCACTTGTAGATCATCCCGAAGGGTGCCTGACTCAACGCACTCTAGCAAAATGCTTTGGCGCAATAGCGTTATAAATTCTTCAACATGCGGATCAGGTAAAATGCAGTTTAGTAAGGAGTAATACACTAAGGGGTCTTTTGCGACTTCAAGCATTTCAATCGTCGCATTTGGATTACTTAAATCATATTTTTTGACTAGCAATGCCGCGGCGAATCCGGCAAGTTTATCTAAAGCCAGTTCGCTCTTTGACAGAAGCAAAAACAAATCAGCTTCAAGCTGAGTGTTGTAAGATTCTATCTTTATATGAGGGCAGCAGTTAAGCATGCCATGCAAGATCGTAATGTCATCATAGCCATGATTGATTAAAGATCGATAATGGAGGTAAGCGACATCGAAGTGGCCAAGCGCATGATGAGCTCTGGCCATACCTAGAAATGCGTTCTTATTGCCATTATCAATTGAAAGTGCTTTTTCGAACTGTCTGATTGCTAACTCAGGCTCTTCAGAAATTATATGTAGATAACCTAGATTCGTCAGGTATTGTGTATTTTCAGGCGAGTGCTCTAAGCACTTATCAAATAGTTCTTTTGCGGCAGAAACATTCCCTCTATCAAGCTCTATGCGGCCAAGTAGGTTCATTGCCGGCGCGTTGTTCGGGTCGAAGTTGATGACTTCAGTAATCAGCTTGAAAGCTTTGTCCAAAGAAACCTTCTTGTCTTCAACAGCAGTATCGGTGCTGTTATACATTTTGTAGAGGTCATTCGCATGGATAAGCAGGCGTGCAATATCAGAACGTTCACAATCGCTGAATTCATTTACGATTGGTTGGAGCTTAGGAGTAGTAGGACTCATATTAGGTAAACCTCTTCCGCTTTTTTGTATTATCTAAGGTAGTGTCTAGTACTAAGCGAAGAGCGTGCCAGAAAAGATTGGTTTTCTAGGTGATATACAAGAAAAAAGCCGGCTAGGCCGGCTTGGAGAATAGATAGTAGTACTGTTTTTATTTTAATATTTTTAAGTCAGGTTTAACCCTGTAACAGTTGGAGTACCTGCTGTGGTTGTCCATTCGCCTGAGACAGGATCGAAAGACCCGCACTTTGTAATACCTGTGATCTAGACAGCTCAGCTGTTTCTGCGGCGAAGTCAGCGTCTCTGATTCGTGAGCTGGCTTCCGTAAAGTTTTCAGCTGCAATCGCTTGGTTCGTGATGGTGGATTCAAATCGGTTTTGAATCGCACCGAGGTTTGCACGTTGGAAGTTTATCGTTGTCAGTGCATTGTCGACAGCAGCCAAAGCTAAAATTGCGCCATCTGATGTTGATATATCAATGTCTTGTACTAGCTGTCCACTTTCGGCTGCGCCGTAGGTGCCGATTTCAAAGCCAGCTTTCTCAATGTCGCCTGTAATTGAGTCTAGCTCGATCTTACCAGCTGATTGCAGAGAAATTGATGCCCTATATTCGGTGCTAGCTGTTAGGCCGATGTTGGCAGGAGTGATACCTGTGAAAGCTCCAACGTCAATGTTTCTTCCATCATCGGCAATCAAGCGGAACTCTGAACCTAAAGCTTCCGCTCGAATACCTGTTTGGCCGGCCTTGTTGTTTATGGCTGAAATAATGGTGTTTTGTTTGTCTGCAACGGTATTTGTATCACTTGTCGAGATCTCAATGGTAACACCGTTTAACAGGAAGCTTCCAGACTCGCCAATACCGACACCAGGAGCTGCGATTGCTGTGGAATTAACCAACGTAGAGTTTACGGTTGCAGTAACACCTGACTGATCAGATACTAGGTTGATCGCATGCGCTTTTGCGATGGCGCTGGTTTCTGGGTTCGTAGAAGAAGGTGATGCTGTGTCAAAAGCGGCTAGTGTTGGTCCTACAGGGACGCTATTTATAACAAGATCTCCAGTAACAAATGTGGTGTTTGTAACGGCTTGACCAATGGCGCCACTGTTAGTGCCGCTGAATTTGCCAACAGCTAAGCCAGCATTTTCAATATCACCAGTTGTTGTGTCGATTTCAATTGGACCTCCATCGGAAGATACTAAGGAAAATGAGCCAGAGTAAGTTGCCGCACCAGCTAGGCCAACATCATTTAAATCTGTGATGGTTCCGGCTGTTGTTCCTATAGCTAATTCGATGTTCCTGCCATCTTCTGCTGATAACGATATACCAGTGTCTGCGCGACCATTAAAGGCAGCAACTACACCTGTTTGCCCGGATTTTTCGTTAATTGCGTTTGCGATGTTTTGAAGGTTTGCTTCGTCGCTGAGTAAGTCGCTGGCAGCAACATCAATGTCGACACCATTAATGGCAACTTGCCCAGATGATGCAGTGTTGTCGAACGTTCCTTCACCACCGCTTACGCGAGTGCTGCCAACTTTTGCCTCAATGCCTGTAATATCCGCTACCTTATTGATTGCGGCTGCTTTGGCGATTGCGCTCTTGTCTCGGTCTGAGCTAGAGAAGGCATCGTCTACACCGCTAGAAGCACCAACTGCAATACCATTAATAACTAAGTCACCTGCGGCCAATGCTGCAATTGCTTGTGTTGTGCCACCTTGTTGGTCTGAGCTGACGCCGTCAGTTTGTGCTGCGCCAAGCTTGTCAACTGTAGCGCCCTCAATGCTCACGGTAACAGATTCACCTTCATTTGAGCCGATTTGGAATGTGACACCGGAGAAAGACCCATCGAGCAAGTTGGTGCCATTAAAGTTTGTTTGCAGAGACACGCGTTCTATTTCAGCTTTTAATTGTTGAACTTCTTGGTCCAGTGCTTGTCTATCGATTGCACTGTTTGTTCCGTTTGCTGACTGAAGTGCTAGGTCCCTGATACGAAGCAGGTTATTGGTAATTGATCCTAATGCACCTTCAGCTGTTTGAGAAAGTGATACGCCATCGCCCGCGTTTCTTATGGCAACGTTGAGTCCTCTAACTTGTGAGTCAAAGCGTGTTGATATTGCCAAGCCTGCCGCATCATCCTTGGCACTGTTGATACGCAAACCAGATGAAAGACGCTGCAAGGCGGTCTGGTTAGCGGATTGAGAATTGTCCAGGTTGCGTTGTGCATTAATTGACGCGATATTGGTATTGATGATTTGAGGCATTGTATGCTCCTACTTATCTTCTATACCGGTGGACAGCATTCCTAAAGTTTTGGGATGAGTTACTACCGGCTACTAAATTAAAGTTTTTATAAAAGTTGTGATGCGTTAATTGAGCACCACTTTCCTTGCTGTTTGTAAAGCATGCACTGTGCCAGCTTTTGTTTGGGTGTTTTAAGTGTTTGTTAATATAGAAGTTTTTGTGTTTGTGTTAATGTGAGTAGTGTCTTTAAACGATATGTTTGCCGTTTTTTTGGCTAGTGCTTGCCGCAATCTATATAGCTAGTGAAGTAGGAGTGTTTGAGCAAGAAGGGGTTTGTTACACTTGCTTACATTGTTTTTGTAAAAAAAACTAAAGTAATTTTGTGGGGGGCCGTTAAATGATGTAACAAGCGATCGAGAGCGTGCTTTACAAAGCATGGTGTGTTTTAAAGTCTCGTTCGTTTACTTGCAAAATTGATCGGAGAAACGACATGCCTCAAATAATTAATACCAATATCGCGTCTTTAAATGCTCAGCGTAACCTTGAAAGTTCACAAAACGCTCAAAGCCAGGCTTTGCAACGTTTATCTTCAGGTTTACGTATCAATGGTGCGAAGGATGATGCGGCGGGTTTGGCAATTTCAAACCGAATCGACGCTCAGGTTCGTGGTCTTAACGTAGCTAACCGAAACGCAGGTGATGGTGTTTCTTTGGCACAAACTGCTGAAGGTGCTTTAAACAGTATCACAACTTCTTTACAGCGTGTTCGTGAACTAGCGCTACAATCAGCGAATGGTTCAAACACTGATTTGGAGCGTTCTTCTCTACAAGAAGAGGTTGAGCAGCTAAAAGCTGAAATTCAGTCAATTTCTGAAAAGACAAACTTTAACGGTCAAAGCCTTCTAGATGGCTCTTTCCAGGATACTGGTTTTCAGACCGGAGCAAACGTTGGTGACCGAATTGATGTAAGTATTAATGAAACTACTGTTGATACACTTGGCGCAGCTGCGACTGCTGGTGTGACGTCTAACAATAGTAAAACTGCATTAACTGCAGAGCAGACTATCGCCGCTGGTGACTTGACTATTAACGGTGCTGCTATTTCGGCTCCTGTTGGTAGTAATGACGACACGTCATTTGCTTTGCAGGGTTCAAGTGCAATTTCAAAGGCTGCTGCGATCAACGCAGAAACTGACCTGACGGGTGTGACCGCAACTGCAAACCCCAATACAGTCGAAGGTACAACTATAGCTGCGGGTGTTATCGGTACAGGTGTTGATGCTGAAACAGTCGCAATTAACGGTGTTGATATAGAGCTTCAGCTTGCAGAAGTTGAAGCAGAGACTGCGCTAACAGCAGTTGCAGATACAATTAATACAAAGAGTGACTTAACGGGTGTGACGGCATCGGTTGTCGAGACAAGCACAGGTTTTCGTGTTGATTTGACTTCTGAAGATGGTCGTAATATCACTGTTGATACAACAACTGGTGGTGCGGAAGACTTCGGTTTAGTTGATGATGGTACTGATGGTACCGCTGTCACATTTATTGGTGATGTAACGCTAACTAGTGATGACGGTTCTGATATTAATGTTGGTTCAAATACTCAGAATATTGATAACTTCGGTTTTGAAAAAGGTACATATAGTGGCAACAAGGCTGCACTAGTTGGTGATAATGGTAATGATGGTACTAGAGCTGCGCTACAGGCTGGTGACTTAACGCTTAATAATGTATCAGTTGGTGCGACAAAAGCAGGTGATGATACTGCATCTTCTACGCTATCAAGTTCAAGCGGTATTGCGCTAGCTGCTGCGATTAATAGGGTTTCAGACCAATCTGGTGTATCGGCTACGGTTAATGAAAACAGAGTTTACTCTGGTGATGTAACTGTGACTGGAACCGACTTTGATATCTCTATAAACGGGACGCAAATCACGGGTGCAATGGGGGCTGATCTTGCCACTAACCTAACAACAACTATTGATGCTATTAACGCTAAGTCTGGTTTGACGGGTGTAACAGCAGAAGCATTGGATAATAATCAATACACTTTGGTTGCTGAAGATGGTCGTAATATTGAATTGACTGTGGCTACGGCTGGTGACTCGGGTTTTACGACTGATGAAAACTATGTTGCTGGCGTTACGCTTGAGGCGGCTGGTGAGTTCTCAGTGGGTACGCTAACGGGCAATAATGAGCGGGCTGGTTTTAATGCAGTTGGTAGCTTTGGTGGATCAGAGTCGGGTACACTACTGAAAGATGTCGATATTAGTACCCTAGAGGGTGCTGAAGAAGCAATTACTGCGATCGATAACGCTATTAACCAGGTAGCAAGTGAGCAAGCGAAACTGGGTGCGATTCAAAACCGTTTTGAGTCTACTATTTCAAACAACTCTGTCAGTAGTGAAAACTTGTCAGCTGCAAACTCTCGAATTCGTGATGCGGACTTCGCGGCAGAAACTGCGGCATTGTCTAAGTCTCAGGTTCTACAGCAGGCAGGTATTTCAGTATTGTCACAAGCAAATGCTAGACCTCAGCAAGTTCTATCTCTTCTTCAGTAAGGGTTTAGTGCTTAGTTGAGATGATGCCGGCTTTGATGAAAATCAAAGTCGGCTTGTTTGGTTATAAGTTAAATGAGGTGCTTATATGAGCGACGTAAAATTACAAGGTGTGGAGCAGTCTTTACGGCTAGCGGCAGCATCGTCGTCTCAGAAAACACGTGAGGCTGGCGATTCGCCTAAGAAAGACGCAGTCGATAAGTCAGTTGAGGAAGTTTCTGAGCTTGATCAATCTTCAGCAACTGAGAGTGTGGGTCAGGCAGTGACTCAGCTTAATGACTACGTTCAATCTGTAGAGCGAAATCTTCAGTTTAATCTTGATGATACATCCGGTAAGACGATTATTACGGTCGTTGATAAGGATACATCTGAGGTGATTAGACAAATTCCTGACGATGTCGCACTGAAGTTGGCTCAAGACTTGCAGCAGAATGAGCCATTGAGTCTTTTTAAGGCTAAAGTGTAATATTTTTTGTAAACTGTGAAGGGTGGTGCTCGTGCAAGTGGCAAGCTTTTCACAGTTCGTTACAATTTAGGGGGTAAACTTTTGCCCCTTCTTGCCGATATATTCTACAAGAGCGCTATATAGAGTTATTGTAGTGTTGACTCAATAGACAAAGTTTTCGCTGGGTTAGAGTGAGTCAAAGTCATTGTGGCTTTAACGCTTATTTAATCCTGTGGTATTCGAGGCGATAAGTATGGCAAGTGTATCTTCGGTTGGAATTGGTTCGGGTGTTCTCACCAGTGAGCTAATTGATAATCTCGCTAATGCAGAGCGCGCTCCGGTTGAGGCTCGCCTAGATAGTCAAGAAGCTGAAATTAATGCTGAGTTATCTATCTTTGGGCAGATTAAATCAGCAGTTACTGATCTTCGTCTACCTGCTCGTACATTATCAAATCCCCAGTTATTTGAATCGAAAACTGTTTCTTCTGGAAGCTCAGCATTTTCCGCTACGGTTAATACAAGTGAAGCGAGTGCGGGTGTTCATACTTTAGAAGTCTCCGCTTTAGCTGTATCTCAAACATTAACAACGACAGAATTTAGTGATTCAGATACCACTGCTTTAGGTGAGGGTGCGCTTTCTATCGTGGTGGATGGCAAAACTACCAACGTAACGATTGATAACTCAAACAATACGCTCGATGGTATTGCTGCAGCAATTAATGCTGAAGAGGATGTGGGGTTGACTGCATCAGTCTTATATACCGGTACGGGCTATAAGCTAGTCTTTAACGCCGACGAAACGGGTCTTGATAAAACTATCGATATAAGCGTTACTGACACGGGTGATGCAAGTAATACCGATGCAAATGGCTTGTCACGTCTTGCTTATACCGCAGGTGCCACCAATCTGATTCAAAGCCAGCCTGCTGCAGATGCAGCATTTAAACTTAATGGTGTGTCAATTACTCGCTCTAGCAACGAGATTGATGACGCTATCCCGGGTTTAAAGTTGTCATTAAATGGTACAAATGATGGTGCACCAGCGAGTCTGGTCATAGCAGATGATCACTCTGCAGTGATAGAGAAAGTGTCTGAGTTTGTTGAAAAGTTTAATGCCTTGCAGACTCTGATTAACGAAAATACCGAGTTTGACCCGAGTAGCGGTGTTGAAGCTGGCATATTATTGGGTGACTCAACGACTCGAAGTTTAATGAATCAGGTGCGCAGCGTGTTAGGTACTACCGTTGCTGGCCTGGAAAATGCCAATGTTAGAAGTTTGGCAGATATCGGAATTTCTACTAATTACCAGACTGGCTTGTTAGAGCTGAATGAAAGTGACTTGGCTGATAAGTTGGCTTCAGACCCTAGTGATGTTTCGGCTTTATTTAGTGAGCAGGGTCGAACAAGTGATGCTCAAGTAAGTTTTGAAACGGCAGGTATTAATACTAAGCCTGGCACATATGACATTGAGGTGACAACGGCTGCAACGCGTGGTGAGTTAGTTGGCGGGGTTAGTCTAGGTGCGAGTACAACGATCGATGCAAACAATGATGAGCTTACTATCAAGATAGATGGCGTTGAAAGTGGTGGTATTACACTCGATGCAGCGAGCTATACGCAGACGCAGCTGGCTGCAGAATTACAGTCAAAGATTAATGCTGACTCGGCGCTGAATGCTGCAGGTAAGTCTGTGACTGTAAGTTTAGATGCTTCAAACCAGTTAGTGATTAACTCTAATGTCTATGGATCGAGTTCAAAGGTTGAAGTTTCAGCTGTTGATACAAATACTTTAGCTCAACTGGGTTTGAGTGTGGCTGCTGGTACCGATGGGGTTGATGTTGAGGGTACGATTAATGGTGTGGCAGCGATAGGCTCGGGTCAAACGCTAAGTGCTGCGACGGGTGATGATTCTGAAGGCATTCGGGTTACAGTTGAAGGTACAGCAACCGGTTCTAGAGGTTCGGTAACCTATATTGAAGGTGTCGGTGAGCAGTTAGTTGATCTAATTACTCAGATTGTATCAATTGATGGTTCTTTGACAACAAAGAACGATACATTAAGTAAGTCGTTAGCAATGATTAATGAGGAGCGTTTAAAGCTTGATGAGAGAATTGAGTCTTTAACAAGTCGCTTGGCGCGTGAATTTACGGCAGCGGATATCGCAGTTTCGAAATTAAATAGTACGATGGATTTTATAAAGGCGCAGTTAGATGCGCTAGCAGGAACAGGTTCAGACAAATAAAGTTTGTTATTAATAATAAAAGAAGTAGCTAAGGAAATAGTACCTTAGTGATTGCAGGAGAATAATATGAATGCATTACATCAGTATCAGTCGGTTAATGCGCAGACAAGTGTTGTCGATGTAGACCGTCACCAATTAATTCAGCTTTTATTTGATGGTGCTGTTGAGCGCATTAATATGGCTAAGGCGCGCATTGCTGCGAGTGACTTTGAAGGCAAGAATCGTTTGATTAACAAGTCGATAGAGATTATATCGGGTTTGCGTAGCTTTCTAGATTTAGATAAGGGGCAGGAGGTCGCACAAAATTTATTTGATCTTTATGTCTACTGTGAGCATCGACTGTTTGAAGCTAATGTCAAAAACGATCTAGAAATGTTGGAAGAGGTGCTTTCTCACTTGAAGAAGATTCAAGGTGCCTGGTCTGGTATTCGTCAGGAAGTTATTGAAAAGGGTATTCTCTAGAGGCTTGTTCGCAAGTTTAGAGTGCTTTTTTGTTTATTGCTTTTGTATAAGAGATTGAATAGCGGCTATTGATTGCCGCTATTCCAATGTGCTCAGCGTTGCCGACAGTTAGTTCGATTCTTCGATCACTGCGCTGGTATCTTCACCGCCGAATGCTTCCAGGATCTCTGGAATTAGTTTGTCGAACTCTGCCGTCATAATGGTGAAGCCAGCGTCAAACATGCTGGCGGCATCTTCGGCGTTCATGTCGTCAAGTTGATCTTGTAGCATATCGCCAAACTTGATGCGCTTCACACTTAAATCAGAGCCTAATAATAGTGTTAGTGACTCGCGCCACTCGACAGCAAGTTTGGTGACTTCCATTCCTGATTTGATTTGTTGGTCGATCTGTTCTTGATCGAGTTCCAAGCCTTTATACTTAATAGATCCTTTCTCTTCACCTTGTGATGTAAGTTCGCATTCTAAGCCTACAGTCATAAAGCTTGGTAGGCTGCTTGGCTCGGTGACCCAGTGTGTCATGATCGAGCTTGGGGCCTGGTTAACTGCTGGTAGGCGAATAGGAAGTGAACCAATTGTTTTGCGTAAATAGCTGGTCAGTTCATCTGCCAATTTGGCTGATGAAGTGTTAATCACAAGGTAGCCTTTCGAAGGGCAAAGGTAGGCGAAATAGCGCGATGTCTTGGTGAAAGACTTAGGTAGTAAGAGGTTAGTGATTTCTTCCTTTAGCTCAGTTTTTTCTTTGCGTGTAACTTTGCGGTGCTGTTGTTCCTCGATCTCATTTACTTTCTCTTGTAATTGCTCATTGACCACAGAGCTAGGTAGAATACGCTCTTGCTTTTGAAGGCAGATCATCCAGTAATTCTGGTTAACGTGTACCAGTTGCTCGGAATGCTTTTGCAAAGGGCTGGACCAACCTAGTTGGTATATGTCGTTCGCGCCGCAGGGTTTAAATGGTGAGTCAGCAAGTTTACTTTCTAATTCTTCGCTTGATAGTTCGAAAGGTTTAGTAAAGCGATAAAACAGGATATTTTTAAACCACATAAGTATATTCAGGCCTTCAGTTAGATGTAGATATTCTTTCTTAATAAGA
>NZ_LWFE01001799.1:0-829 GCF_001635675.1 Oleiphilus sp. HI0061
GTTGGTGGTTACGGCTAGTAAGGTATACAGATAATATTTAAGCGCTCGATACCAGCGTTGACACAGTAAAAAATCAGATAGGCATAACGTTAATGACACAAATGGTAAGAACACGAATCGCACCATCCCCAACGGGTGACCCTCATGTTGGTACAGCATATATTGCATTGTTTAATATGTGTTTCGCCAAGCAACACGGAGGTAAGTTTATCCTTCGAATTGAAGATACTGACCAAGCGAGAAGCACGCCAGAATCGGAACGTGATATTTTATCTTCAATGAAGTGGTTAGGGCTTGATTGGGACGAAGGTCCAGATGTAGGTGGTGATTATGGGCCTTATCGCCAGAGTGAGCGAAAAGACGACTATCGTGCCTATGCCGAGCAGTTGGTCGAACAGGGTAATGCCTTTTATTGTTTTCGTACACCAGAAGAGCTTGATGCGATTCGTGAAGAGCGAAAAGCGGCGGGTTTAAACCCTGGGATTAAAGGTGACCTTGAGTTATCTAGTGACGAAGTCAAAGAACGTTTAGCTCGTGGCGATGCGCATGTTATTCGTATGAAAGTTCCGGACGAAGGTGTTTGCGAAATTGACGATATGTTACGTGGCAAGATAGAGATTGACTGGTCTCAGGTCGATTCTCAAATTCTGCTTAAGTCAGACGGTATGCCTACTTATCACCTGGCGAATGTAGTTGATGACCATTTGATGGCGATCACGCATGTTATCCGTGGTGAAGAGTGGATTAACTCGGCACCTAAGCACCAGTTGTTGTATAAGTATTTTGGCTGGGAGATGCCTGTGCTATGTCACATGCCATTATTACGAAA
>NZ_LWFE01001800.1:0-337 GCF_001635675.1 Oleiphilus sp. HI0061
GTTTTTGGTCTCTAGCCCTAAACTGGTGATCAATGCATGTAAAAACGGTGTCGTAGGCACGTTTCCCAGCTTTAATACCCGAACTCAGGACTTATTAGATACTTGGCTTGGTGAAATTAGCGAGGACTTGGCGCAGTTTGCTGAGGCTAACCCCGACAAACCCGTTGCCCCTTTCGGTGTTAACTTGGTTGTACACCCCTCGAATACGCGTTTACCGAGTGACCGAGAAGTGGTCAAGAAGCATAAGGTTCCTTTTGTCATTACCAGTCAGGGCAACCCTGCAGAGATAGTGAAGGAAGTGCATGAGTGGGGCGGTGTTGTCTTTCATGATGTAATT
>NZ_LWFE01001801.1:0-699 GCF_001635675.1 Oleiphilus sp. HI0061
AACATTGAAATTGTATTTTTAAAGCTGAGACTTAGGAATAGTAAGCGTTCAAAAAAAAGTATAAAGATTAATACACTCAGAGCCAGTATGGCCGCGACAGGTAAACCACCGAGCTTGATTAATTGATCAATGCTTGAGTAAAAGTCGAAACCAATTTGCGTCATCTTAACAGTCTGCCTTGGAAGGGCGAGTGTCTTGAGCTGCGTTAGCTTCTATTGAGCCTTGTTCACTCATATATTTTGCAATAAAGCCTAGGCTTTGCTGGCTAAGGAACATAAGAACCTTTTTCGACTTTGCTGCTAACAGATTGTGAGAGAATAGTAGTGGCACGGCTACCAGTAGTCCAAGAACTGTAGTCATTAGCGCTTGTGATATCCCGCCAGCCATTAGTTTTGGGTCTGCGTTTCCGACTAAAGTAATACTTTGAAAGGTATTGATCATGCCAACAACGGTGCCGAGTAAGCCCAGAAGAGGGGCGACTGCAGCGAGTAGTTTGATTGTCCCCAGGCCCTTATCCAGCTTAGGCATCTCGGACATAACGATCTCTTGTAGCTGAACTTCAAGCGTATCATGTTTTAGCTGAGTACTTTGCTCGTCACTTGAACTGCTTTCCTCATTTCCTTTGCATGCCTGATAGGCCTGAATTATTCGGCCAAGAGGATTGCTAGCGTCTGCAATTTACGGTGATCTCATTTGTTT
>NZ_LWFE01001802.1:0-1162 GCF_001635675.1 Oleiphilus sp. HI0061
GAATAGATCACATTTCGTTAGAGTTCACACTCCGATAAAATCACAGGCACAATATATAACATTGAGATGAAATTAGGGAGACACATGTCATGAAATACAGTATTTATTTATCTGGTGAAATTCATAGCGATTGGCGCGAGCGAATTGTGACAGGTTTGGAGTCGAACGGACTGGATGTAGAAGTCTATTCGCCGATCACTAACCATGAAGCAAGCGATGAAGTAGGCGTTAAAATTTTAGGGGAAGAAGAGAATAACTTCTGGAAAGATCACAAAGCAGCAAAAATTAACGCCTTGCGTACTATGACTCTGATTGAAAAGTCCGACATTGTGGTGGTGCGTTTTGGTGAAAAATATAAGCAGTGGAATGCGGCCTTCGACGCAGGTATTGCGATTGGTCAGGGTAAGCCGATTATTGTGATGCATGCGCCAGAATTGACGCACCCTTTGAAAGAAATTGATGGTGCAGCGATGGCGGTGACCGAAACGCCGGAACAAGTAGTAGAAATTTTGAAGTATATCAACCAATAGTCGGGCTAATCTCGCTACAAGGCGGCGTGTTTTACGTTATAATGCCGCTCTTTTGTTTCTCACTCTATAAGAATCTGGTGGTACGATCGTGTCTAACGAGACCCAAGCAAACGAAGTCGGTGCAGGTGCGCCTGACGTTAAAACTTTTCAGGGGCTGATTCTGGCCCTGCAAAACTTCTGGGCGAGTAAGGGCTGTGTAGTCCTGCAGCCGCTTGATATGGAAGTTGGAGCAGGTACTTTTCACCCGGCTACTTTCTTGCGCTCAATAGGGCCCGAGACCTGGAACGCCGCCTATGTTCAGCCAAGTCGACGACCTACAGATGGTCGCTATGGCGAGAACCCGAACCGTTTGCAGCATTACTATCAATTCCAGGTGGTGATGAAGCCTTCACCCCTGAATATTCAGGAACTCTATCTTGAATCATTAGCGGCGATGGGTATTGATACCACTGTCCACGATATTCGATTTGTAGAGGATAACTGGGAATCTCCTACACTAGGCGCCTGGGGTTTGGGTTGGGAAGTCTGGTTGAATGGTATGGAGGTAACTCAGTTCACCTACTTTCAACAGGTTGGCGGGCTCGAATGTTACCCGGTAACCGGTGAAATTACCTACGGTTTGGAACGTATCG
>NZ_LWFE01001803.1:0-622 GCF_001635675.1 Oleiphilus sp. HI0061
ACTAAAAATACTCATAAGGCCCCCTAAAGGAAATATTTACCGCTCGAGCGGTATTACTTTACATATGTTCAGTATCCTGCTGCGTGTCTCTACATTACGATTAGTGAGTGCTAGGGAGATAACAAAACTGATCGCCGAAGTCATAGTCACAAGGTCGCAATATTTTTTAACTGGTTAATATTTGTTCTATGAGTCTAGACCAAATGGCTAAAGTTTTCTTTACTTGGAAGAAAATTTAAATGAATTGTCACAAAACATGACAATATAGAACTTAAGAAAGGGAGCAGCTAGCCGGTCAGGATAAACGATATATTTTTATGCCTGACCACCAGCAGAAGGGCTTAACGAAAATAAGATGAAAGCAGTTTAAAAGCGAATTTTTTCCTCGTCACTTAGGCCAAGATTGTCCCAAACTTTTAAGTTTGGTTCGGCTTGATTAAGTGTATAAAAATGTAGACCCGGAGCGCCAGCTTTTAACAACTGCTCACACATTTGACTTACCACTTCTTCACCAAACTTCTGAATGCTAACAGTATCATCGCCATAAGCTTCGAGCTGTTTTTTGATCCAGCGTGGAATTTCAGCACCGCACATGTCGCTAAAGCGAACCAAGCTGCTGTAG
>NZ_LWFE01001804.1:0-1085 GCF_001635675.1 Oleiphilus sp. HI0061
CCTCTACTAAAGCAAGGGGCGGAACTTGGGCGAAGTTTTGTTCAGCCTAAGTATTGGGGCAAACGAAGTTTGGATTACCTTTGGTATGGCATCGGTTCTTACTTAAGCAAGAACCCTGATGTGAAATACTTATATGGTCCGGTCAGTATCTCGAACGACCTGCCTAAAGCAGCAAAAGATTTATTAGTTTACTTCTTCACTCTTTATTTTGGCAGCTTTGACGAGACGGAATCTCGGCCTAAGGCTGTATCGAAGCACCCCTATTTGCTCTCAAACGATCTGCTTGATGCCTTGAGCCAGAATTTTTCAGGTACGGATTATAAAGAAGACTTTATGATTCTTAAGAACATCTTGTCGAATATGGGCTGTAGCGTGCCGACTTTGTACAAGCAGTATAGCGACCTATGTGAACCGGGTGGCCTAAAGTTCTTGGGCTTTGGTGTTGACCCTGACTTTGGTGATTGTATCGACGGTTTAGTGATGGTCGATGTCAGTAAGATCAAGGAAAAGAAGCGTAAGCGCTATATCCCTGAAGTTATTGAACAACAGGAAGATAAATAATGCGTGCGGCCTGGCAAGCATTGAATGTGATGTGGACATTGCATGGTGAGCAGGCGTCGGGCGAGAAGTCTGCCCGTAGCGAACTGCTTTATCTTGAGGGGAGTGATATTGATAGCAGCTGCGTCAGTGTTGATGTCTATGAACCGCATATAAAACCGAAGGGATGCATTGCGTTCTTTCACGGCATGTCTCCTTTTGGAAAAGACGATTCTCGTATCGTTACACTTTGTCAGTCGCTATGTCATGTCGGCTTTAGAGTGGTTTCTCCTGATGTTCAGTCAATCAAAACTTTGAAGATTGATCCTCGGCAGATCGACTTGGTTGCAGATATATTAAGTGCGTTGGTGGATCAGTCGCACTTATGTTCTTCGGGTAGGCTGAGTGTTCTTGCGCCGTCTTTTTCCGGTGCCATATGTTTGGCTGCTGCAGCGGATGAACGTGTTAAAGACCGAATCATCTCGGTGTGTGCCATTGGTGCATTTACGGAAGTTGATTCGGTGATGAACTACTTGCTGACCGATACC
>NZ_LWFE01001805.1:0-1111 GCF_001635675.1 Oleiphilus sp. HI0061
TTTCATTTAGCACTCCAGTCGCTCACAAGACCTTGCCTTGCTCACTGATTATTTATGTTTATTGTCTAGCGCTTGCCAGCATCAGAGTCGAAGATAAACGAGATATAAAGTGTGGCGACAAACAACTTCAAAACATCAGATATTCTGACTACAGGTGTAGTCAAATATTTTTTGACTGACGGTCACGCTTTACATCCGACTTCAAATCACGGCAGAATAGACGGCTCAACCCGGACTAAAAATCACTTCAATCAGGACGAAATAAAACGCCAATGCCCTCTGCTGAACCTTCTAAAGAAAATAAAAAGACCGAACGGACCTATGGCGGGGTATCTTTAGCTGAGCGGAAAAAACTTAGAAAACAACAATTTTTAGATGCGGGCTTAAGACTATTTGGATGTTGCGGCTTTAGAAATTCAACTGTCAGGAGCTTATGCAAAGAAGCCAAGTTAACTGATCGCTATTTTTACGAATCCTATTCAGGTCTAGAAAATTTATTACTGGCGGTCTATGAAGACTGTATGACCCTGCTCAGTAAAGAAATTGTTCAAGCCATCGTTGTGGGCTATCAAGACTCTGACCCAAAGGCTGCCATTATTGCGGGTTTAGATAAGTACTTTGAAATTCTTGAAGACCCTAATATCGCTCGAATATGCATGGTCGAATTAGAAGGCATTAGCCCAGAAGTTAATACGCTTTACTATCATTACATCAATGGCTTTGCAGAAATTTTAAGAGTAATGGCAAATAAGGCTTTTCCCGATATGACGATTGATCGTGCCCAACAGGACATCATGGCTATATCCTTAGTAGGAGCAATGCGCCAGGCAGCGACAAACTGGTTAGTGAGTGATTATAAAACGGAACGAAAAGAGCTAGTTGCCGCCACCAGTAAGTTATTTTTAGGAATCATTAAGTTGATTGAAGCGTAGCGCTCTCACACAAAAAAGACGGCAACAAAAACCTGCTGGCAGAGCCTGCCCATTGTAATTTTCGAATAAATAATCATTTCCGTAGATAGAGGGTGTCACTCCTCACTGGAACCTGCCCCGCGTTAACCCGCTAGCGAGCCATGGAAGGCTCTGTCTACAAGTTTGTATTATTCATCACA
>NZ_LWFE01001806.1:0-1141 GCF_001635675.1 Oleiphilus sp. HI0061
GACTGTAAAGCTCATCCAAAGGCGCGCCTAACTGGAGCTCAATCTGAGCCTTAATTATACTAAATTCAACTGGGGGCGCTTCTTTCTGGAGTTTTACTAATGCTTCTGAAAACTCTTTGGGCAATAAATCTTGAGTTTGTGATGCGATCTGTCCGATTTTCATCACAGCCCCCTTAAGCTCACCTAAAGTATCAACGACATCACCAGCCATTTTAGAATAGGTTTCGCGTTTACTTAAGGCAGCATTATCATCAGATTTAAAAACCGACTTGACCCGGTCAGAGGCATAACGACCGGCTACAGAGGCTGTCATTCCAGCTAATTTGATAAAACGTCCTTTCCGGGAACTAATTGTTTTTTTGGGCATAGTTTATATCGAGAAGCATTAAAGGGTGATTTTGACAAACAGCTGTCATTTTAACGATTACGTTAATCTATTTAACACTTAAATTGAGGTGCTCTGCAACAAAGAGGGGCTTAGTTGGGACTGAATAACGGCGCTTTAGTCCTAGAATTTACTTTAACAAAGTGAAATAAGTGGTAATTACGCCCAAACTAAGCCCTTTGGACGATTCAACTACGCCCCCCTCGCCTGTATTATTCCCTCATCGGTAAACAGGAAGAAGAGCACTCAGGCCGCTAACTTCTTCCTGTTTGCAGCTATCTAACGAGGTTCCTTAATTGGCATGTTAGAACTGATAATTTATTCTCCTTAAAAGGCACTTAGTATTTTCGGCTACTAGTGCCTTTTTTTTATGCCTGAATAAGTAGTCTCACTTTATAAACACTAGCTCACTCCTTTCCCTCATCGCTTACCTTGCCAAACGACCTAGTTTGGGCGAAAAGGGAATGGGATATTTATGGTGGTTTGCATTACATTCTCAACACCAAAGTCAGCTAAATACATTCGTTTAACAATTTTATTCTCGAGAACAGGGTGATTAAGCTCGGAACTTACGATACGGCAGAAAGAAACCTCCCCGCTTGGTTCGATTATCACTTCTAGCATTAACAAGCCCTCAAGAAAAGGGTCTTTTCGCAATTCCCGAACGTATAATTTGTTAAAGGCTGACTTTAAGGACTCGGCGACGAGACGAATATTTTCTTCGCTACGCGAAAGCATACCCGAAGCTGCTTCTTC
>NZ_LWFE01001807.1:0-593 GCF_001635675.1 Oleiphilus sp. HI0061
CGAATGTGTTCCTACTATGGAAACGCTACAACGGACAAGGTCTCGATTTGATCTTACGTCAGTCCGTGAACTTAGGAAAAGACTGGCTAAAAGAAAAGGTAATCGCAAGTACCACTCATGACTCAGATCACCCTGACCTGATTGAAGTGAAGGGCCGAATTCATGCTATGTGGCATACACAGGCTGAAGGCTTACGCTGGATTAGGGTAGAGTAATGATAAGCGTGAAAAAACTAGCTGTGTTTATATGGGGTTTAATAGTTATAGGGTGGAGCGCTTCGCTTCAGGCAAATGCGAATATAAAGCCCTTTTCAGCGGATAGTCTGATTGCCATTGAAGAATCTCGTAAGGGAGAGGCATTTATATTACTGCTATGGTCAATCGAGTGTCCTCCTTGTCTAAAAGAATTAAAACTTCTAAAGGAATTAACAGGGCAAGGCCTGAATAAGCACTTGTTGCTAGTTTCAACGGACGATATGGAATACCAGACAGATATTGAAGCTTTAATAGCAAACGAAGCGCTTCTTGAGTATGAGCATTGGCTTTTCAATGGCGATTTACCTGAACGTCTTCGCTATAACATCGATCCAGGCT
>NZ_LWFE01001808.1:0-918 GCF_001635675.1 Oleiphilus sp. HI0061
TCGGCCTTGATAATGTAGGCACCACGCAAGCGAACATAATCCCCTAAGACTAAGCGCTTGAACTTCTTACGCGACAAGGTTTGATCTTCAGTGTAATCACTCTTCTCGATGTAGAGTGTTTCAGTAAATGGCAGACTGCGACTCCCTAACTCCGGCTTACTAGGGTGACAGGCAGCATTCAGCAATTCGTCAGCACCCTGGGCGTTATTATCAGCCATGTTAGATATCGTCACCTTAATAGGGTTCATCACACACATGGCGCGCGCAGCATTGTCGTTTAAATCATCACGAATCGCTCGCTCAAGAATCGCCACGTCAATATCACTATTGTTCTTGCTTGAAACAGGGATCATATCGCAGAAGCTTTTTAGCGCAGTGGGCGTAAAGCCACGACGACGCATACCTGATACCGTTGGCATACGCGGGTCATCCCAACCTGAAACGACACTGTCATCCACCAACTTCTTAAGCTTACGTTTACTGGTAACGGTATAGTTCAAGTTCAAACGACCAAATTCGTACTGGCGAGGCTTACTCGGAACAGGTAGGTTTTCCGTAAACCACTCATATAAAGGCCGGTGAGCCTGAAACTCCAAGGTACAAATTGAGTGCGTCACACCTTCAATGGCATCTTCCTGCCCATGAGCAAAATCATAACTCGGATAAATACACCACTTATCACCCGTTTGATGATGAGAAGCCTTACGGATACGATAAAGAATCGGGTCACGCAAATTCATATTTGGTGAGGCCATATCGATCTTGGCGCGTAAAACACAAGCGCCTTCATCGTACTCACCGGCACGCATCTTCTCGAACTCAGCTAAATTCTCTTCAACTGTACGCTCTCGATAAGGACTTTCTTTACCAGGAGACGTCGCCCAACCACGATACTCTTTGGCTTCGGCAGGGGAAAGG
>NZ_LWFE01001809.1:0-17391 GCF_001635675.1 Oleiphilus sp. HI0061
AGCAATGCTCGAATTGTGTCGAATGAAGAATCAAGATAAGCAACATTAAACAAGTGATACAAGGTGCTCTGTACTAAGCCACCTGGCTGAGTAAAACTTTGATGTTCTATTTCTGTCTGACCATTACCCAGGCTTGTAAACTGCCAGTAGCCCGCCATTAAAGGGAAACGAACTAAACGTAAGTCTCGTGGTTCATAAGGCTTATCTACGGTGATAAAGTTAATACGGTTTCTGCGTCCCTCAATATCCGTCACCATAGAATACCGGCTTAGAGCGTCTCTATTGTAGGCACCGGTAAAGTTATAGGTTGTATAAACATAAGTATCGGGATCAGATTCTTCATACATTACTCGCTCAGAAATCAATACACTGATCGCCCACTCTTTGAAGCCTTCAACATCTTGAATGACGGCTGTAAGTGCCTCGTGAGATTCATCGACAACCACCTTAAAACGACACTGCATAATTTTGCTGACATGCTTTCGGCACTCAGAACCAATTCCACCTTCCGACCTTTCCTGCTGCCAATCAGTAAGCCATTGAGGACTTTTGGTAGATGTTTCAGCTGAGTTTTCTGTAGCCAATAAGGCACTCGAATATAAGATGCTTATTAAGCCTAGGAAGATAAAATTCATGATTTCACCCGTTTATTCTTTTGCTCTTATTTCAGTTGTGCGAACTATATATTCACACGACTATATTTTACGCAATATATTTTTCCCCGAGGAAAAGCTCATAACTTTTACGGCTTACCTCGTAAATTAGGTAGCTATAAAACCACAACAACTTTACAGTGTATAGTTAAATTTTCAATAATATGGACTGTTTCTAATTATCATTTATTAGCAGGGTTTTGAGTCAGACAAGGAGGAAGCCGATAAGTTCAATGTATACAAAAGGAACTTTCGGCTTGTAGGCTGTGACCTACCTTCATCGCTGGCACGCAACTCACAGTTTGAGTTTGATATACACCTATGAGTAGAGTTCTCTGCCAGCAATCAACACACCTAATTATGCAAACTTCTTAGCAGCCTTACTGCGCCACTTGATTGCTTTTGTGAACAGCCATTGATAACCCGTTGGGAAAAGACGCACTACGCCATCAAACGCCTTCGCATCAGCACCAATCAGCACACGCCTATCATTGCGCTTAACACCCTTAAGAATAGTCTTTGCTGCACTATCAGGCGTATGAACAAACATTTTTTCAAACTCTTTTAAGGTACTTTCCTTAGTTGCCCCAGTCACTTTCATTGAGCTTTTATCAACTCGCGCTGACTGAGCAATATTTGTTTTTATACCACCAGGATGAATACAAGTAGTGCTGACCTTTGAACCGGTAATTTCCAAGTCCTGACGAAGAGACTCGGTAAACCCTCGAACAGCGAACTTACTCGCGTTATAACCACTCATTAACGGCTGTGAAGTTAAGCCAAATATACTGGAAATATTTACCACATGACCTTCGCCCGATGCTTCAAGGTGAGGCAGAAAGGCTTTGGTGCCATAAACAACACCCCAGAAATTGATATTCATAATCCATTCGTAGTCTTCAATCGAGAGCGAATCCACCGTGCCTGACAAAGCCACTCCGGCATTATTGAAGATCAAATTTACTTTGCCATGGTCTTCGACCACCTTATCGGCCCAGGCATAGACAGCCTCTTTATCAGCTACATCGAGAGCATGGCTTGTGACTTTCACATTGAAGCCTTTAAGTAAGTTCTGCGTTTCTTTCAGACCTTTCTCATTCACATCAGAGATGGCCAGAGCACAACCTTCCTGCGCCAAGTTAACCGCCAGTGCTTGACCAATGCCCGACCCAGCACCTGTCACCGCGGCTACTTTACCGTTTAAGTTTTTCATTATTTTTCCTCTAGGTAAGCAGGCCGACAAAGTCGAGCCTGGCACGTTTAAATTAGCTATTTTTATCTAAAAACGCCTGGTAAACCTCAGCACTTTCAGCCGGAATCTCAACCATAGGCATATGTCCAATACCCGGCCAAATTTTTATAGATATATTCTTAATGCCAGCCTTCCATACATCAACGGCGCTGACATGTAGGAGCTGGTCCTGATCACCCCATAGCAATAGCACAGGCGCTTGAATTTCATTTAATACCGGCTGCAACATATGCTTGCCATGGAAGTCCTGGAAGATCTCGATTAACTCTTCTCGGCGCGCTTGGTACTTTTCTGAAACAGCCTCAAGAATAAAACTTGGAATGTAAGGTGCTTTGGCCATGGTCATCCCGTAAAAGGTATCAAACTCTTCACGACTGTGTATTTCGAAAGGATTGCGCCCTGCTGCTAGCATCTTCTCCATATCACTCTTGATGGGTGACTCAACACCTGCCGGATCAACTAAGGTCGAGCTCAGTGTTCGCTGAGGATACATACGAGCAAAGTGGCCTGCGATAAATCCGCCCATTGAATTGCCAATAACATGAACTTTATCGAGCGCTAATTTATCAAGCAAAGCGATGATACGTTCAACCTGAGCAGGTCCACCGTAATCCCAATCTTTATGGAAGCCCGTTTCACCATGACCAGCCATATCAGGAATTAGCACGTTATAGTGCTCGCTAAAAAACTGAGCAAAACGTGGCCAGACATCTTTATCGGCACTATAGCCATGCAACATAACGATAGTAGGACGCTCAGGTTTTATTTCATTTTGGTAGAGATAAATATCCATCTCGCCAATATTTACCTGAGCCTTTTCCAAGCCATATAAACCAGCCTCGAAGGGAGCAGCCCATTCATAGACCGCTTTACCCATTGGAGCCGGAGCGATGAACGTGGCACCCACAAAAACTAACAAAATGGCAGCTAAAGCCAGTAAACTTTTTTTCAACATTTCAATATCCTTATTTGTATTTATACGCTCGAAGGTCGATAACCTTCTTCATTTCTGACCAAACCATCGCGCAAACAAGCGGTAAAGGCAACAGTTTGGAAGCCAACCACACTTTAATAGCATTATTTCCATAGACAATACGAGGCTTATTTTTCTTAACTGACTTAATTAAATGTTCGGCAATATCCTCTGGTTCAGTAGTCAGAAAGTTCTGAGAAAAGTCTCGGGCATGTTCATGCCTTACGATATTGGTTCGAATCCCCCCTGGATGTAGAAGGTGTACCTGAATATCACTGGCCGATAATTCGACCATTAAAGCTTCGGTAAAACCTCGTACGGCAAATTTACTACCACAATAATCAGCATGATTGGGTGTTCCCGTCAGGCCAAAGATACTTGAGACATTCACAATCACGCCTTGGTTATTAGCCAGCATGTCAGATAGAAATGCGCGAGTACCATGAATCACACCATAGTAATTAACATCCATCACCCGCTTAAAATATGATTGCTCTGTCGCCCAAACCGGCTCACCACTGCCTTCAACCCCCGCATTATTGACAAGCATAAATGCTTGACCCAAGTGTTGTTTAACCTGATCGGCGAACTCAAACACTGCCTGCTCATCTGAGATATCAAAGGCCTGTGCAAAGACTTTTTGTGATTCTGGTAGCAACGAGATCGTCTCGCCTAAGCCTTCCTCGTCATAGTCACACAAAGCCAGATGACTACCTTGCTTAGCAAAAGCCAGCGCATAGGCGCGCCCCATACCCGAGGCAGCCCCTGTTATCACCACTACCCTGTCTTTAAAACTTGTTATTTTTTTCATCGTTTTTACTACTTAAGAGTTAAAAGAGTGATCTTGGCGTTTAAATTTCTTAGCCCAGCGTCTGAAGGTAAAACTAAACCCCGGGAACATGGCAATCACTTTTCCGCTCTTGCTCTTATACCAAGAGTTACAACCGCCACGCTGCCAAACCGTTTTGGCCATCTCGTGATGAATTAAATCGGTATATTTCTCCTCAGCATCTACATTGACTTCGATCACTTTTTTGCCACTTTGTTTAAGCGCCGAAATACTGTTCATGATGTATTTCATTTGCGACTCAATAATAAACAAAGCGGAGGTATGACCAATGCCTGTATTAGGCCCTGTGACAATAAACAAATTTGGAAAGCCTGGCGCACTCGTCCCTAAATAAGCTCTGGGGAAGTCACTCCATGCCTGAGCTAAGGTCTTACCGCCTTTACCCACCACCGGATATGAGATCACGCCATCAGTAGCATCATAACCGGTTGAGTAGACAATCAAATCCAGCTCGTGCTCGACACCGTCCTGAGTCACAATACCCTTCTCGGTGATTTCTTTTATGCCATTATTCTTATCGAATAAGGTGACATTATCTCGACAATAAGCTGGGTAAAGCGTGTCTGATAAAATTACCCGCTTACAGCCTATGGTGAAGTCGGGAGTCACTTTTCGTTGTAAGTCCGGGTCTTTGATCTGTTTGCGAATATGCTTTTCAGCTTTGTTCTTCGCCAAGACCTTCAATGCCAAATCTGAATATTTAAAGCCAATAACACGGAATTCATACCACCAGTAGATCAAGAAACGTAAAGCAAAGTAGGCCCAACTCTTACTAAGCAACTTACGTTGCCAGCCTTTAAATTTATAATCATTTCGAGGCATTACCCAATGAGGGGTACGTTGAAGCACATCAAGGTGTTCAACTTCCGGAGCGATCGCAGGGATTATTTGTGCGGCACTGGCACCACTACCTATCACTGCAACTCGCTTGCCTTTATGGTCATAGTTATGATCCCAGTTATTACTGTGAAAGGACTTACCCTTAAATGTATCTTTTCCAGGAAAATCTGGAATCACTGGTGTACTAAGTGGCCCTGAAGCATTAATAACAAATTGAGCGTGATAAGCATCTTTGCCTTCAATATCAATTTGCCAGCGCTGCTCTGCTTCCTGCCATTCAATCTTCGACACATTGGAGCCTGCCGCAATTTTCTTATCCAAAGCGTGCTTGGAAATGATGTGCTCGGTGTACTCTCTTAGCTCGTCTTGTTCAGCGAACATTTGCGACCAATTGTAAGGCTCTGAAGATATCGAATACAAAGGAGAAGGAACATCGACGGCTGCGCCTGGGTAGGTATTTTGGCTCCAGGTACCACCGACAAATTCGCGCCGCTCCAGAATCAGAAAATCCTGAATGCCACGTTTGATTAGGTTCATGGCTGCCAGCTGTCCGCCGAATCCGCTACCGATAATAATGACTTGGTAATCTTGTTTCATTTAGCACTCCAGTCGCTCACAAGACCTTGCCTTGCTCACTGAATTTTTATGTTTATTGTCTAGCGCTTGCCATCATCATAGTCGAAGATTAACGAGATATAAATTGTGACGACAAGCAACTTCAAAACATCATATATTCTGACTACAGGTGTAGTCAAATATTTTTTGACTGACGGTCACGCTTTACATCCGACTTCAAATCACGGCAGAATAGACGGCTCAACCCGGACTAAAAATCACTTCAATCAGGACGAAATAAAACGCCAATGCCCTCTGCTGAACCTTCTAAAGAAAATAAAAAGACCGAACGGACCTATGGCGGGGTATCTTTAGCTGAGCGGAAAAAACTTAGAAAACAACAATTTTTAGATGCGGGCTTAAGACTATTTGGATGTTGCGGCTTTAGAAATTCAACTGTCAGGAGCTTATGCAAAGAAGCCAAGTTAACTGATCGCTATTTTTACGAATCCTATTCAGGTCTAGAAAATTTATTACTGGCGGTCTATGAAGACTGTATGACCCTGCTCAGTAAAGAAATTGTTCAAGCCATCGTTGTGGGCTATCAAGACTCTGACCCAAAGGCTGCCATTATTGCGGGTTTAGATAAGTACTTTGAAATTCTTGAAGACCCTAATATCGCTCGAATATGCATGGTCGAATTAGAAGGCATTAGCCCAGAAGTTAATACGCTTTACTATCATTACATCAATGGCTTTGCAGAAATTTTAAGAGTAATGGCAAATAAGGCTTTTCCCGATATGACGATTGATCGTGCCCAACAGGACATCATGGCTATATCCTTAGTAGGAGCAATGCGCCAGGCAGCGACAAACTGGTTAGTGAGTGATTATAAAACGGAACGAAAAGAGCTAGTTGCCGCCACCAGTAAGTTATTTTTAGGAATCATTAAGTTGATTGAAGCGTAGCGCTCTCACACAAAAAAGACGGCAACAAAAACCTGCTGGCAGAGCCTGCCCATTGTAATTTTCGAATAAATAATCATTTCCGTAGATAGAGGGTGTCACTCCTCACTGGAACCTGCCCCGCGTTAACCCGCTAGCGAGCCATGGAAGGCTCTGTCTACAAGTTTGTATTATTCATCACACCGGAGGCAAAGAATAGCTGCCGGTCACATGCGCCACAACATCCTCAGCCCCTTCGCTTCGGATCGAAACTTCACAAAATGCTATACGCTTACCCAACTTCAATATCTTTCCTTCTGCGATCAAGTCGCGCTGTTCAGGCCGCTGAAGAAAATTAATATTCAGGTTACTGGTTACCGCCATCGCGACCTCGCCCAGGCTTCCAAGTATCGCAGCATACATCGCCGTATCACCTGCGGTCATCATAACCGGGCCCGATACCGTGCCACCCGGCCGAATACATTTATCTTGAAAAGGAATTCGAATCCGCGCGTAGCCGGGCTTGATCTCCTCGATTTTCAAGTCGATATCCTCAGCCATTGGCACCCACTCTCTTATGCGGGCTTGCACATCTGCGGCCTGTAATGTCATGTTCTACTCCAAGATTGTATTAATTATTTGATTCAGGACTATACGATCAGCACTTAGCTATTTAAAATACGCCATTATATTTTTACACTCAAAGGAAATCATTGCCTCATGCGCGCAAGTCGTTTTTTAATCGCTACTCAAAAAGAAACTCCAGCTGACGCTGAAGTCATCAGCCATCAGCTAATGCTTCGTGCAGGCTTGATTCGTAAACTCGCATCAGGTTTATACAACTGGATGCCCATGGGTTTAAGAGTGCTACGTAAAGTAGAAGCGATTGTTCGTGAGGAAATGGATAAGGCTGGCGGACAAGAACTTTCTATGCCTGTTGTTCAGCCTGCAGAACTTTGGGAAGAGTCTGGTCGCTGGCAGCAATATGGCGGTGAGTTATTGCGTATCAAAGATCGTCACCAACGAGACTTTTGCCTCGGCCCTACGCATGAAGAAGTGATCACCGACCTGGCTCGCAATGAACTGAGCAGCTATAAGCAATTACCGGCAAACTTTTATCAGATCCAGACAAAATTTAGAGACGAGCGCCGCCCGCGCTTTGGTGTGATGCGTGCCCGTGAGTTTTTAATGAAAGATGCCTACTCTTTCCATGCGACTCAGGATTCTCTGGACGAGACCTATGAACTCATGTACGACACCTACACCAATATATTTACGCGTCTTGGTCTAGACTTCCGCGCTGTGCAGGCTGACTCAGGCAGCATCGGCGGCAATGCTTCACATGAATTCCATGTGCTGGCCGATTCAGGTGAAGACGATATCGCTTTCAGCACAGAAAGTAACTATGCAGCCAATATTGAGCTGGCTGAAGCCCTCGCACCTGAAGGTGAGCTAGCAGCACCAAGCAAAGCCATGGAAGAAGTCGCTACGCCTGAACAGAAAACCATTGAAGAGGTCACTTCTTTCTTATCTGTTCCCGCTAGCTCGGTTATCAAAACCTTACTGGTTCTTGGCGAAGAAGATGAAGACGGCAATGCACCCTTGGTAGCGCTGGTATTAAGGGGCGACCACAGTTTGAACGAAATCAAAGCTGAAAAACTTGAAGGCGTCGCCTCTCCCTTAGTGTTCGCAAATGAAGAACAGGTGAAAGCCGCAACGGGAGCGAATATAGGTTCCATTGGCCCGGTCGGACTAAAAGACATCACTGTATTTGTCGATCGCACCGCTGCACTGTGTTCAGACTTCACTTGTGGCGCGAATAAAGATGGCGTTCATTTAACAGACGTCAATTGGCAAAGAGATCTTGAACTAGGTGAAGTCGTTGACCTGCGTAACGTTCTTGAAGGTGATACCAGCCCTGACGGCAAAGGTACACTCGAAATCAAACGCGGTATCGAAGTCGGTCATATCTTTAAGTTGGGCAACAAATACAGTTCCGCAATGAATGCCTCGGTATTAAACGAAAATGGCAAAGCCACCATTATGGAGATGGGCTGTTACGGCATCGGTGTATCGCGTATTGTAGCGGCAGCTATTGAACAAAATAACGATGACAATGGCATTATCTGGCCTGAATCGATAGCGCCTTTCCAAATCGCGCTCATCCCACTCAATGGTCATAAGTCTGAGCCTGTTGCCAATAAGACTGAAGAGATCTATCAGCAGCTTGTTGACCTAGGTGTTGATGTACTCATGGATGACCGAAATGAGCGTCCAGGTTCCAAGTTTGCTGACATTGAGCTGATTGGTATTCCTCACCGAGTTGTTATTAGTGACCGAGGCATCAAGGCTGGCACACTAGAATACAAAGGCAGAAATGACAGCGATAAGCAGGATGTTGCTATCGATGACATCATGGCCTTACTAGCAGATAAGCTTGGCTTCACTATTGCTTAGGGTTTGTCGATGAGAGCGATGACTCCACAAGGTCTTTATCAGCTCTTATTCGTGCTGGTTATTTCTCTGTCTTTCGCGTCTTCAGTTAGCGCTGAACAGGCCAGCTTACGCCAGGCTCCAGATGATGAGCTGCGTAAGCTCCTTATGCAAACGGTCAATGAGTCCAGTAGTTTTGTTGACCGCTTTGATGCTGAAGTTTGGCTGGTCGATATGTCCAGCCGACTTAAGCGCTACATCAAAGACCCAGAGGAACGTTTGTCGCTGTTAAAGCGCGTTCACTCTGAAGCGAAACGAGCGGGCCTGGAACCCGAGTTAGTACTATCAGTGATCCATGTTGAAAGCGCATTTAAGCGCTTTGCTATCTCCAGAGTGGGTGCACAAGGACTCATGCAAGTTATGCCTTTTTGGAAGAATGAGATTGGTCGCCCGGACGACAACCTCACGACCGTTTCAACCAACCTCCGGTATGGCTGTACAATCCTGAAGCATTACCTGAATAAAGAGAAAGGCAACCTGATCAGAGCCCTTGCGCGATACAATGGCAGTTTAGGTAAAACTAAGTACCCTTCAAAGGTCTTACGTTTTTGGCAGGACTACTGGTTCGTAAAACATGTATAAGCCAGCATAAAGAAAGAAATAGAGTTCAAACTATGCAAGAAATTATCGTCGACCTTTCCATTGATAAAGAGGAATGGCTGCGAATCTATAGGGGTGAAGCCAATATCGTCTATGCAATCAGCAGAGATGGCCGATCCATTCAGTTTCCGGCCGCTATCCTGAGTAAATATGTGACACACCACGGCATTGAAGGGAGCTTTGTTATTTCTATCAATGACGCCGGAAAGTTCCAATCTATCATTAAACTTTAGACCCTACTTGAGACAACGCGATATGACACACAACACCACGAAAGCCACGCTACAAACGCATCAGGTCATTTCGCTAAAAGAAGCTGAACTGGTTTCTCACTTGAAGGCCATGTCACTTGAAGAACTTGAGTTTCATGCTCATGAAATTATGAAAGATATGGGTTCTGAGCAATCTCCTCAAGTCATGGCTAAAGTAATGAAGTCTTTGGAGAAACCCAAAGAAGGTTATTCAAAATTTGAAACAGTCCAAAAAACACTTGAAGATGAACTGCCCAACAAAGCTTATCTCAGCGATATCTATGCGCGCCTGGCCGCTATCGTGATGAGCATTATATCTCGTCGCTTCAAAGAGTTTTTGTAAACGGCTATAGGCGGCTAGCTACCAGGTTCAAACTCTGTTCGTCGCCGCCATGCCTTGATAATCACGATCAAAAACAGCAAGCCTCCGATGGTAGAGATCAAACCACCCAAGCCCATCATTCCCATCCCTATAATTTCAGGTAAACGATCTAAACCTTGAGCTGCTCCTGCAGTCTTACGTTGCACACCATAACCACCTGACCACGCGAGACCCAATATATGCATCAACTGGCCACCACCATAAACATAAGGTTGAATTGCCGCTAGGCGAGTATCTGGGGTACCTAAACCCAGCTTAGGCATGAGCAGATAAGCAATACCCATAAAGGAAAGCGTTACTCCGACAATCGAACCATGGTAATGCGCAGGTATAACTACATTCACACCTTCGATCAAAAAGCCAATGATGCCGCCTGCCGAAAACAAAATAAACGAAGCTATCATTGCTGACTTTAATGGCTTTGAAGATGCCTCAATCCTGCCTCGTTTAATCAACAGAAACAGTTGATAAACTGCGATAATGCCAAGCGGCATACTTGCCAAGCCACCGTATTGCATTAATTTAGTAAAACCTAAACGATGCCCTAGCGAATCAATTTCGCTTGAAGCATACAGCCAAGGCACCATAAGTACAGGCAATATAACCAATGCTGACAAAGCCAAAAGTAGCCCAGGCTTATAGCTAAAACGAGCACCACATGCACTTGCAAGCCATAACCAGGCAACAAGTAAAAGCAAGGTATGCGTGAACTGTAAAGTGTGCCCACCACCCCAGAACAGTAATTCGAAATAATATTCACCACTATATTCAACTGATATGCCCAGATAACTAGCCACTAACGCAATAATACTTAATAGAGCAGGAATAGCGGCTAAATACGATGCCCAGCTCAGTACCGACTCACCACTATTAAAGCCTTGAGGTATAGTCAATAAGCGAGCTACTAATAACAGCAGAATGCCAAAACCAAAAACACATAAAGCCAGGTAGAATGCTGGGTGTTGAAGCACAGGAACATAGTTATTCATCAAAGGCTCCCCTACTCCAAAAAATGGACAAGCGACCATAATCAAGGCACCAAGCGCAGCAAAGTTCCACGCCCACTGATCCAACAAGCCACCACTAGCCGGGTTGCTGCTAGTCCAGAAAACTCCCGCCATTGATAGAAACCAAATCAATACAGAAAGGTCAACGTGCACAACCAGTGCAACATGGAAAAAGTCCACCCAGGGAATAAAGTCTTGTACGCCTGGCGTTCGAGACAAAACAAGCAGCAAAGAAAATACCCCTGCGCCTAGCAAAGAAGCGACAGCCAGCCCGAGCCATTTTTTAACAATCGTTTTCTGAGCGGCAGCAACTAGAGAAAGTTGCATTACCATAGAAGTGTTTAATGCCGTCATAATCCCTCATTATTATATTTATTGTGTCGCTCAGGATCCTATCAAATAATTGGGGTCAGTGTAAAAAAGGCCGTTATCACACCGAATCCAGTTATTTAATGGCATAAGTCGCATTTTATTCACTGTTCAAAGATTAGGCTTGCATCTCTCACTAAGAACAGTAAATAATGTGCAGCCATGGAGACTAAATAATTAGTACAAAATAAAAGTTTCCTACTATGCTTAAACAAGCATAAAAGTGTTACACGACTTAGAAAGAATCACTAACAAATATAATAAAGGGGATGAAACGTAAGCCGTGCTTCTTATAGAGCTGCTTCTGACTAAGCAGATTGCTATAAACCCTGCTTCTCGATTTCATCATTAAAACAAACCATAGCCAAATTCTGGAATAACCTTATTGGTTTCAGATACTTTAAGTAACTAGGTTATCGTTTTATTTTTTAAGTAGTAGCAATGTTGTCGGCCTCTAAAAATGTTCCGCATTACATAAATAGAACAGGCCAGATTGAAAATAATAACTAGATATTTTTGACATCTTGATTTGCCACACAACGGTTAAAGACGTGATTATGCCCCTTAACGAATAAAGTTCGGCAAATTCACTTCGACTCAGAATCTGGTATGCCTTTGATGAGGATCAACGGATGCCAAATCGTTTACGCAAGCTCAGCATGCTTATTGCCATGCCAAGTCTTTTGCTTGCCTCCAGGAATGTATTTTCTGAATACGCTCTTAACCTTCCTGAGCCAGTCTCTCCTGTAACACGGGAAGTATTTGACCTCCATATGATGACGGCCTACATCGCACTGATCATTATGATCCTCGTCACCGTCGTCATCTTTTACTCCATATTCAAATTCAGAAAGTCGAAAAATTACGAAGCCGACCAAGAATTTCATAACAGCAAGTTTGGCACATGGTCCTGGATTCTGGTGCCGATTATTGTACTCGCTATTGATTTAAGTATTGCTGGCAGCGCAAGCTCTACCTTTGACTTAATTGAAGATAAGACCCCAGCAGACCTGACAATTAAAGTGACAGGTTCCCAATGGAAGTGGACATACGAGTACATGGAAGACGATATTAAGATCGTCAGTAACCTACTGCCTGAGGAACAAGCTGGTGATCGCTATTTAAGAATGGTGGATAACCCTCTCTACCTACCTACTGACCGACGAATTCGTTTCCTTCATACCGCAACCGATGTTCTTCACGCTTGGTGGGTTCCGGCAATTGCGGTTAAGAAAGACTCCATTCCCGGCTATATCAACGAAACCTGGACTATTATCGAGAAGGCTGGCACGTATCACGGCCAATGTGCCGAAAACTGTGGTACGGGGCACGCTTTCATGCCCATTCAAGTTGAAGCGATTGCCGGTAGCGAGTTTGATTCATGGATGACAAAGCAAAAGGAAATCAAGATAGCGAAAGAGAAGGAAGCTTCTTCAGACACTGTCTGGCCAATGCAAGAATTAATGGCTCGGGGCGAGTCCCTCTACAACACCAACTGCGGAGCCTGCCACCAAGTCGATGGCTCTGGTGTTCCCCCCGCATTTCCAGCGCTGGCTGGTAGCGAAATTGCCAAAGGCGACCCCGCTAAACATCTTGAAGTCGTAATCAAGGGTGTATCGGGTACAGCCATGGCTGCTTGGGGCGCTCAGTTGAATGACCTGGAAGTGGCAGCAATCGTAACCTACGAAAGAAATGCCTGGGGTAATAACACAGGTGATGTTGTGCAACCAGCTGATGTCAAAGCGGCGCGCTAGGAGGAGATAATCAATGAGTTCTACTATTACAATTGATGAACAAAATCAGGACGTTTCAAGCGCCGATCATGATCACCACAATGAGCCACCGAAGGGTATAGGCCGCTGGTTATTCAGCACTAACCATAAAGATATTGGTACCATGTACCTGGTGTTTTCTCTCATTATGTTATTTTTGGGTGGTGGTATGGCAATGCTCATTAGAGCAGAGTTGTACTTTCCTGGCTTGCAGTTTTTGGAGCCTGACCTTTTCAATAACATGGTCACTACACATGCCTTGATTATGGTCTTTGGTGTTGTCATGCCTGCCGCAGCTGGTATGGCGAATTGGATGATCCCACTTCAAATCGGTGCGCCAGATATGGCATTGCCACGCTTAAATAACTTGAGTTTCTGGCTATTACCCGCCGGGGCTGCCCTGCTTATTTTGTCAGTCATCGTACCGTTTTTCGGTGGCGGCGCCCCCGTCAATACAGGCTGGACCTTGTACCCTCCCTTATCTGTTCAAGCGGGAATGGGGATGGATCTGCTGATCTTTACTCTTCATGTATTAGGCATATCATCGATACTCGCTGCCATCAATATCGTTACAACGGTATTGAATATGCGCGCTCCCGGCCTTGATATGATGAAACTACCCTTGTTTGTCTGGGCATGGCTATTTACAGCAATTCTATTGATTATGATCATGCCAGCACTTGCTGGCGGCGTAACCATGCTTTTGTTTGACCGTCACTTCGGTACCAGTTTCTTCGACGCTGCTGGCGGCGGCGACCCTGTGTTATTCCAGCATTTATTCTGGTTCTTTGGTCACCCGGAAGTATATGTACTATTACTACCTTCTATCGGAGTTTTAGGTGTTATTGTTCCAACATTCTGCCGTAAGCCTTTGTTTGGCTACCGCCCATTAGTTTGGTTTATGGGTATTCTGCTGGTCTTGGGTATGGTCGTATGGGCTCACCATCAATACACCATTGGCATGTCTGTCCTCGCGACCAACTACTTTATGATTGGTACAATTTTAATCTCGATCCCCGTTGGCCTAATGCTGTTCAACTTTATCTTAACGATGTGGCGTGGCTCTATTACCTTTGAAACACCCATGCTCTTCGCCATTGCCATCATTGTGATGTTCTCATTTGCAGGAACTACAGGTGTCATGCTGGCGGTTGTACCTGCAGATTTGCAATACCATGACACCTACTTTGTGGTCGCACATTTTCACTACGCATTAATACCCGGCGCACTATTCGGGCTCTACGCAGGTGTATTCTATTGGCTGCCAAAGTGGACTGGCCATATGTATAACGAAACGCTGGGTAAAATCTTTTTCTGGTGGACAACCATCGGCTTTAACCTGACGTTCTTCCCTCAACACTTTTCGGGCTTAGCGGGTATGCCACGCCGTATCGTTGATTACAGCGTGCAGTTTATTGAGTTTAACCAGATATCGAGCATTGGTGCCTTTATCTTCGGCCTATCTCACCTACTCTTTGTCTACATCATTATTCAAACTATACGTGGTGGCGAGAAAGCTCCAGCTCAGCCTTGGGAAGGTTCTCAGATCGGTACACCTGGCCTGGAGTGGACGCTCCCATCTCCTCCACCATTCCATAGCTTTGAAACACCTCCTACGGTCAAATAAAACCAGAATCTGGCCTTGGGTGCTTTAACAAAGAGCCCAAGGCTAGATACTTAACAACAAAAAGAGTTTTGATTATGAACCAACAAAGCGAACAAGCATTAAAGAAGTCAAATATTCGCACCGCGCTAATTCTTGGAGGCATTGCGATATCAAGCTTATGCATTGCCGCCTATGGCGTCAGCCAAACTTTAGCCGTGGGTGCATAACATGAGTGAAGTACCAGTAAAACAAAACAAGAAAACCGCACTAAAGCTCGCAATGTTAACAGTGCTTATGTTTGGCTTTGCCTTTGCGATGGTGCCGTTATACAAACTCGTATGCGATGTCGCCGGTATCAATAGCATCGATAGTAACAGTGGGCGCTCTGAGATTTCTGAACTAAGTAGCGAAGAACTTAGTCAGTCTTTAAGAACCGTAACGGTTCAATTCGACTCGACTATAAATGGCAATATGGCATGGGAATTCAAACCTGAAGCGAAAACCATGAAGGTGAAGCTTGGCGAACGAGTCAGTACCAGCTATTTCTTTAAGAACAACAGTTCGCAGCCAGTTGAAACCCAGTCAATACCTGGGGTTACACCATGGCAAGCAAACCAACATTTAAAGAAAATGGAATGTTTCTGCTTTGAGACTCAAACCCTTCAAGCAGGCGAATCAAAAGACATGGGTTTACAGTTTGTTCTCGACCCGAATCTACCTGAAGACATTCAAACGGTAACTTTATCTTATACCATTATGAACACAAACAGAGACGACTCACTGAAAACTAATAAAGACGCATTACCCTCTGTCAGCGACTCAAAGAAGACTTTGAATAAAGCTGGCGACAAGCAAACTATTTGAATAGCTAATGGTACAAACAATTAAAATAAAGAGGACATTATGAGCACAGCAGGTTCTGACAGTTATTACGTCCCCCACGGCAGCCAATGGCCCATTATTGCTGTAATGGGAATATTTTTTACAGTACTCGGTGTCGCATTTTGGGTTAATGACGTCGATGCGGGTACATATATGATTTGGACGGGGCTAGCTATTGTTGCCTATCTCTTCTATGGCTGGTTTAGTGACGTGATTGACGAAAGCATGGGTGGTAAATACAGCCCTCAGGTAGATATTTCCTTTAGACAAGGAATGATATGGTTTATCACCTCAGAAGTATTTTTCTTTGTAGCACTTTTTGGCTCCTTATTTTACCTTCGAGAAATCTCACTCCCCTGGCTCAGCGGTGAAGGTCACCTTGGCTCGTCTAACCTTCTATGGGAAGGTTTTAAGGCGTCCTGGCCCTTACTTACAACTCCTGATGGAGGAGAGTCTTACATCCAAACCAAAGAGGCTATGGGCGCTGGTGGCATCCCGCTATATAATACAGTCATATTACTTTCCAGCGGAGTAACACTTACCTGGGCACATCATGCTTTAAAGCATAATAAGAAAAACCAGCTTATCATCGGTTTAGCAGCAACAATTTTATTGGGTTTGATTTTCTTTGGTTTCCAGGCATACGAATATAGCCATGCCTACAATGCTTTAGACCTGACACTTAATTCAGGTATCTACGGGTCGACCTTCTACATGTTAACCGGTTTTCATGGCATGCACGTGACGATTGGTACTATCATGCTAATTGCTATTCTAGTAAGAAGCTTGAAGGGGCACTTCAGCTCAGATAAGCACTTCGCATTTGAAGCCGTTGCATGGTACTGGCACTTCGTTGATGTCGTCTGGTTAGGCCTTTACTTCTTTGTTTATTGGTTATAAGCCTATCAAGACATAAAAATGCCAGCTTAGTTGCTGGCTTTTTTATGTCTTGAATAAATAGATGCTCAGTTTTTCTAGCCAGCTAGGGCGTTGTCCCTGACTTTAAGGGCCGAACATTTCCAGCCTTATTCCCCTCTTCACACAAAGCCTTCCCCACTTCGATCCCCGCGACCTCCTCTGGTGCGCACATTTTAAGAATGGCAGACAGGTCATCATCCATATGAGAGAAGTGCTCGAAGATATCGTAGACATTGTTTTTTCCTGTTTCCAAGCGCTCCAAGAGAATCTTTTCCTGTTCATCAGTGAGCAACAAGGTTTGCATCGATTGCTCGAAGGAGTCAGCCAGCTGATTGACAACACCAGCAATCTGGACTGTCATATCACGATATTGAGAGCCTAGGTTCTCTATACCACTCTCCATACGCCGTATCAGCGTTTCTTGAGATTGATGCTCTAGATAAATATCGGCCTGCATATCCAAAGCCTCTATTTTTGCATCGGTTCCTTGTAGAAGCGCAAAAATATTATCTTTAATCTGACCATACTTCTCGGGATCATCAAGTGGCATATTTTTAATGAGAATCGACACACGGTTGTAATTGATCACAGTACGGTTGCCAAAATCATAAAAGCGACCGGCATCTTTCAACTCACTTAACAAGCGAGACTCCATTGTTCGTTCCATGCCGTTTGCTTCCATGTTTTTAACCTTGTATTTACCTCGCATTTGCAGGCTACAACTAATCCCATAGTGATTAAGGCTTTGGAACAATAACTGACCTAGCTGATCAAAGTTCTGACATTGATAGCTGTCCAGTAAAAACTGGATATTGGCACCCAGATCTCCGGTGCTAGCCATAGCCGCCATTGCAACATCTGAAGCGGCTCTAAGTTGGTCTTTAAGCTGTTTGTTAGCAATCGCATTGAAAATTGTGCTCTGAATACGTGTCACCATGTCATCATGACTAAGCTCTGTGGACATACAATCATCAGCACCTAGCTCACACGCTAGAAGTCGCTGATCAAGCTCCATATTGCGGCTAAGCACAATAACCGACATAG
>NZ_LWFE01001810.1:0-942 GCF_001635675.1 Oleiphilus sp. HI0061
CCTATTTCTTTTTGAGTTTTCGATATGGTTAAAAAAGTTTGATGATAGCTTTTTATTATGTCGCCTAATTTGGTGAGATTATCTTCAGTGTCAAACCCAAGTGAGTTGTTTAATACTTTTAGTTCGCTAATTTCTTTGTTTAGCTTTGCAACATTATCAGAGAATCGTGTGACGTATTTTTCATCTTTCCTGGTGAGGAAGTCCTTTTCATTCCGTCTCAAGGTAAGCATGTTAGAGTTAAGCTTTTCAATGGACACAAGCGAAGAAGCTGACTCTGATAGTGTCTTGCTAAAATTGAGCTCGACTAAGATGATTGTAAGCATACCAACTAATGTAATAGTGCAGATTGATAAGAGCTTAGATTTAATTGATATGTTATCTAACAGTTTGGACATATTTGACCCCCTATTGCCTATTCCAGAAGCTCGTTACCTATGAAGTTGAGCTGTATCACAGATAGTATAGTTGAGTTTTGACTTTTAGGAGCTTGAAAAATGGACTTTTGTATTTGTGTGTTTAGGCGCTCAAGAGATGGTTATCCCAGGCAATTTTGAGGCCTGGGTTGGATAAGTTTTGACTAAGTTCTTTTGTTGTATTGTTGTAGTGGTAAAGGTTGCCTAAGCCGTTGGAAATAACAAATTCATTGTTTCGATAGCTGGTTAAACCGCAGCCATCTTTACAACGAAGACTGCTTAAATAGATTAATTGATCAAAGTCCCAAAAGGTAATCAAATCTCCTTTGGGTGAGGAAACCGCGGCAGTTTTTCCTATGGGGTCAAAACAAACGCTGCCACAATAATGCTTCATGGCATAATTAACATCATCGGGTGCCCAAAGAGGTTTGAGGTCTTTCCCTCGTTGGTGGTGGGCAACCAAGGGAACGCTGTCAGTTTTATCTCCTTGATACTGTAGGCCGATCACCACTTCATCTCTTTGGTTGAT
>NZ_LWFE01001811.1:0-1215 GCF_001635675.1 Oleiphilus sp. HI0061
AAGATTAAGCATGACATGATTTCTTTGAAACAGTCTCTTCAACCAGCTTTGTCCTACGGCATTCTTTATGCGGCAGGCATGCTGCCTAAAAATGTTCAGAAAACCCTATTGGAAAGTTTTGGTAACAAAACCTCCGCTGTCTTATCTAATGTGCCTGGTTCTAGAGAGACTCGCTACCTAGCTGGGGCTGAGATTAAAGAGCAGATGTTCTGGGTTCCCCAGACGGGTGATATCGGTTTAGGTTTGAGCATCATTAGCTATGCGGGGCAAATTCAGTTTGGTTTGGTTGGCGATGCAAAGCTGTTCCCTAACCCTGAGCGTATTGTGAAGCACTTTGTTGAACAGCTCGAGAAGCACCGTACTGACATCGTATCAAGTTATATTGAAGACCTTGTTCAGCCTGTGATGGCCTCGTAACTAGCAGTCCTTGAGTGTTTGTTAGGATCTAAAAAGTATCCAGTATATGAATCGTTCATTATTACTGGATACTTCTAGTGTAAATTCAGTATCATTACCTGCTTTAAGGCTGCGAGCGACGAAAGCTTGCTGTTCGAAACTCCTTTGAAAGTAAAGTTAGGTAGCTTATGTCCGATAGTCCGTCACTCAATGCTAATGACCAAGTTCCACTTAAGCATAAACTCAACTTGGAAACTGCTAGAGCTCCCTGGCGCGAGCTACAGACTTTCTTCGCCTCGGGCATGGTGCTATACGTTGCTCCGGGTCTTGATCTATTGTTGGTGGGCGAGCAGTTTGCGGCAGATAATGCTCCGATCTTCAAGGAATGGCTAGCCTCGGGGCAGGTTGCCCAGGTTTCAGATGATCAGGCCTTAGCCTGGTATGAGGCCGATGCCGAACTGTGGACTTTAGTGATTAAACCTTGGATTCTAGTCCAGGCGGTTTCTAAATAAACTTAGTTCTGAGAATGCTAGTAAATATGTCCATTTTTATTAGCATAGCTGTTTAGTACGGCTTTGGCTTCGTCTCGGCAGACTTCAGTTATTACTTCTATCTTTCTTTTTTCAAGACCCGCTTTCCAAGCATTGGGTTTATCTCCTTCGTCAAAGCCTATCGCTTCGGCATCTTTGCCTGTTGCCGCACAGACGACGCGATGAATACCTGACCAGGGGATTGCTCCCAGGCACATAGCGCAGGGTTCGGTACTGGTAAGCAGTTCTAACCGGTGCTCGGATTTTGCTAGTTCGTAACTACCCAGTT
>NZ_LWFE01001812.1:0-327 GCF_001635675.1 Oleiphilus sp. HI0061
GAAGAGAAGACTGCGGGTAAGCAAGGCACAGAAAACATCCTTACTTCTACTCCAAACTAAAACCCAACAAAAAAGCCCCTACAAAGGATAATTTGTAGGGGCTTTCTTATTCATCAAGTAGCTATTCTGGTTTAGCGTTTGCAGCACACTCGCCACGAGAACGATCCAGACGGCAACGAATTTTCCAGAGTAACTTAAGTGCCGTAGGATGATTGACCTTGTCTGCCTTTAGTGCCATGCGTACACGTTTACTGAAATGATCAATATCATCCTTAGTAAACTGACTAATCTCGATCCAGTAGTTTTGAGGTATTTCATTCTCAGCAT
>NZ_LWFE01001813.1:0-1056 GCF_001635675.1 Oleiphilus sp. HI0061
TATCAGCACCTTTCGCTATCTCTCGCGCTTGATCAAGCGCAACGTGATAAGGCAAAATTAATGGGCAAGCCAAACTCAGCTTTAAGCGCTCCTTAACCGGCACACCTTTTTCTTCAAGTTCAGTCATTTCCTTGATAAGAGCATCAGGAGCAAGCACGACGCCATTACCAATCAGACAAGTAACGTTATCACGTAGAATTCCGGAAGGAATCAAATGTAATACTGTCTTTTCCCCGTCAATTACCAGTGTATGACCGGCATTATGGCCACCCTGGAATCGCGCTACCGTCGCAACCTGATCTGTTAATAAGTCAACGATTTTACCTTTGCCTTCGTCACCCCATTGGGTGCCCAAAATGACAACATTCTTACCCATAACTTCTCTTCTCATAGAAAAAGCACAATGCTTTTATTGCTAATTGCCAGCTAAACAAGATACTGACAAGCCTTTAAACTGAATGGACCGCTATCTTAGCCGCCCGAAATAACACTAGCCAACAGGCTCAAGAGCCCATTGTTGATCTTTTAATACCAGCTGTTTGCTACAAGAATACCCTTTCGCAGTATCTGCAGCATTTAACGCTTGAACTACCTGATAGGACTTACGTAGCGCTGCTACCTCACTATGCAATTTTTTATCATCAGACAGAGGTGCAAAGACTCTTTCCTTTTCAGGCGTTTCTGCAGCCAAGCTAGAGACTTTCAAAATAGCTTTTAGATCTGCGCTAAAGCCGGTAGCAGGACGCGAACGTTCGTCCCGACCATGATCAAAACCTTTACCGATATCATCGTAGCGGCCACCTTTCGCTAAGGCATATCCATAACCCAAGCTGAACGCTGAAAACAAAATACCAGTATGATAGCTGTATCCACGTAACTCACAAAAATCGATCCCGATTTCAACACCATCAAAACGAAGCTGAATTTGATCAATAATTCTCTGCAGCTCAGCAATAGCGGAAACAATACCTTCGTTAGCGCTTAGCTTTAAACGCTCAACACTTTGACGAATTTTTTCTAGAGACTCAACACCACCACTTAGGTTGGCAATATCTC
>NZ_LWFE01001814.1:0-1290 GCF_001635675.1 Oleiphilus sp. HI0061
CGATGCAGCCACACGCAACATATGAGATTGTTTGAAAGTCCGGTTATTCTTGATGAGTTGCTGGATGCCCGAAGTCTATTCCATCCACCGAATCGAGAGCAATTACAAGATGAGCTAAGGCAGCAAATGTTGAGAATTCCAGAGGATGATCTGGAAACTCAAATGAACTGCCTACGAACTTTCAAACAATCTCATATGTTGCGTGTGGCTGCATCGGAGTTAGGTGGACACTTGCCTTTAATGAAAGTAAGTGATTACTTAACATGGTTGGCCGAAGTCCTTCTGGAAGAGTCTTTAGCCATCGCATGGCATAATCTAGTCGTTAAACACGGTGTGCCAAGTGGTTTAAGCAGTGACGAGAAAGGGATTGCTGGCGAAGGTTTTGCCGCAATTGGTTACGGGAAGCTAGGTGGCTTGGAGTTAGGTTATAGCTCTGACCTGGATATGGTCTTTCTCTATGACGCTGATGACTATGGCGTGACATCGGGGCCAAAGTCGATTGATAATCAGGTATTTTATATGCGTCTAGGGCAGAGAATAATTCATATTCTGTCAGCTCAGACAACGCAAGGAATGCTGTATGAGTCAGACATGCGTTTGCGTCCCTCGGGCAATTCTGGAATGTTGGTGTCGTCGCTAGCTGCGTTCAAAAAGTATCAGCAAAATGATGCTTGGACATGGGAACATCAAGCTTTAGTTAGGGCGCGTGGTATTGCGGGTGACCCAAAGCTTATCGAAAATTTTAATCTGGTTCGACGAGACATACTGGCAGCACCCAGAGATGAAGCTGAGCTTAGGGCAGAAGTTAAAGCTATGCGCGAAAAAATGAAGGCTGCCGCCAAAGCGGGAAGTATCAAGCAAGGTGATGGTGGTCTGGTGGATATCGAATTTATCACCCAGTTTGGCGTGTTGAACTTCGCGCACCAAGATTCTAGCTTGATGGACTGGACCGATAATATTCGCATATTAGAGGTTTTAGAGAAGCTGGATTGTTTTGAAGGCATTGATTTATCCGTACTGAGTGCATCCTATCGGGAGCTGCGTTCTGGTTTGCATCGAAATAGCTTGGCTGATGAGGCGGATAAAACAACGATCGCTGATTATGCTGAAACATGCAGCAAGGTAACGGAGATTTGGCAAAAAGTCTTCGTGGCCTAGTGATATTTAAGCAAGATTTTCCTGGCTTAATGCTCTAAAATTAGCACCGTGATTAATTATCAAGTAGTGAATAATGGAAGCTTTTAGAGCCAAATTAGTAGTCTATATCCTTAAATTCTTAGCGAGCCTTGG
>NZ_LWFE01001815.1:0-936 GCF_001635675.1 Oleiphilus sp. HI0061
CACGGGCCGGGGCGTCTACCGCCTGGATGCTAATCTGCTTGTCGACAAGACTATTTATCCCTGGAATATGACCTTGAACATGTCCTATGGAAAATATATTGAACGTCCTGTTAACGAAGACTCTAGCGGCTTTATCGACCCCTATGATCTGCAATTAGGTAAGCGCCTGTCAACAAGCCTGGCTTTTGGTTATACGCATTTTTTAGACTCAATGGACACGCTTACTGTGACCACATCCTATAATGATTTACGCGAAAAGGTCGGTGAAATTGATGGGAATAAAGACATCTCCCTTCCTGGTTTTCAAAAGCAGTCGCTGGGATTAAGTATTGCCTATTCAACAGTCGCTATGGATTGGATCTACAAGCTCTCGTGGAATCATGCGCTCAGTGGTGAAGACTTTGCTGCAACAGATATTTTAAGTTTGGGAGTGAGCTATGTTCTACGTTAGATTTCGTTTAATTAGCATGCTTTTCCTTGGGCTATTATTATCTGCTTGTAACGAAGATTTAAACCCTTCCAGTGAAGATAAACGCGAAAGTGTGCAAGCGGGTAGTATCGGTAACCAGGTCAACCAGGTTGCTAGTGACTTCAGCATTCTTGACACTGAAGACAATGTGCTGACTTTAAGTGATGAATTAACCGCTTATGATGCGGTTGTACTTTATTTCACCATGTGGTGTCCGCTTTGTGATAGCCATATGTCGAGTATTCGCGAGTCAATCAAGCCAAACTATCCGAACATTCATTTTATTAGTATTGATTATGTCTCAGGATCGATTGAACAAGCCCGGGCGAATCAGATCTCTAGCGGTTATCGCTCTGAAACAGTGGTAGCAGATACTGCTCATAACTTAACTGAGAAGTTCAAGGGAGATATGGGCGTTACGGTTGTGATCAATTCAGACGGCCTCATTCTTATGAATGAAGGCTTCA
>NZ_LWFE01001816.1:0-678 GCF_001635675.1 Oleiphilus sp. HI0061
CTGATAATAAACTTTGAACTGGTTACGTTCCAGTGCGTTTCTAAGGTCTCTTTCCAGGCTCAAACGATTTGAGGTGTGGATGGCCATATCTTCGCTGTAGTACTGGTAACCATCTTTACCGCGTCCCTTTACATGGTACATAGCAACATCGGCATTTTGGATGAGCTGGTCAACCGTGTTCCCGCCATTAGGGTAGACGGCAATACCAATACTTACGCCGACAAATACTTCATGCTCACCCAGGTCGAAAGGGGCTTTGAGTGTTGAAATGACTTTCTTGGCAATGGTNCTGGCATCTTCAGGCGAAGAAATTGATGGCAGAAGTAGGGTGAATTCATCTCCACCAAAACGAGATAAGGTATCACACTTTCTGACGCAGCTTTCAAGGCGAAGGGCCACAGACTGCAATAAGCGGTCGCCCATAGCGTGCCCCAAAGTATCGTTGACCACTTTAAAGCGATCCAGATCCAGGAACATGACGGCGACATGATTCTTGTTTCGTTTGGCCTGCGCGATAGAGATGTTTAGACGGTCTTTAAACAGCGCTCTGTTCGGGAGGCGTGTAAGAAGGTCGTGATAGGCCTGAAAGTTAATAAACTCTTCGGCTTCTTTTCGCTCGGTAATGTCACGAGCTGTTCCATAGGTGCCAATCACTTTGGTAAGCGTTTTCTTTTTTCC
>NZ_LWFE01001817.1:0-966 GCF_001635675.1 Oleiphilus sp. HI0061
ATAGCTGGCACGCTCCAGGTCATTCTCTTCAATAATATCCAGGTAGTTTCGGCCGATTAAGTCTGTTTTCTTATAACCAAGAATGCTTTCTACTTTGTTGTTCAGAAAAGTGAATCGACCACTTTTGTCGAGCATGAAAACGATATCAGGAGAACTGTTAACGATGTAGCGGTGAAGTTCTTCAGATTTTTGTAGTCTCGATTGCATAGCGTGGTGTGCTTTTTCAAGCATCACCTTCTGCAGGGCGCTTTCCATGGTAGAAAGCAGTTCTTCAGGGTCATAGGGCTTACGCAAGTAATCATACGCGCCACGTCGTAAAGCTTTGCTTACCGCAGAAAAAGAAGACTCGCCGCTGACAACAATTGTTGCAACATCGATTTCTTTTTGAGTGATAAAGTCCATCACTTGATGACCATTGAGATCAGCCATATTCAGATCAAGAAGAACTAGATCAAAGTCTTCTGATGATAGCTTTTCACAGGCCTGCAGGCCACCATGTGCGCAAACAACTTGATAGCCTTTGTTGAGTAGAAGGTTCTCAAGACTTTTAAGTAGGCGATACTCATCGTCGACGATAAGAATGCAGGCTTGTTCAGTTTGCAGACTTAGATTCTGCTCTGTTTTTTGTATTTTCATGCTAACTCTTGACCACTACGTAATCACTACGTTCATTACTGCTCCATATTCCTCTCCTATAGTCGCTTCCATACACATGGACTATAGGCTTTCTTGAGGAAGAAAGATTTGAAACGTCGTTCCTTTTTCGTTGCTTCTACAACTAATGGTACCTTTAGCATCCCTGACGAGGTTTTTGGTAATACTCAGGCCCAAGCCTGAGTGTCCGTCACCTTTTGTTGAGGTAACAGGTTTAAAAAGGCTTTTTGCTATTTCTTCTGGCAGGCCTGGGCCTTGGTCCTTGATCAGGATTTCTACGTAACCCTGGCCATTAAGGTTGATATTGGCTGC
>NZ_LWFE01001818.1:0-796 GCF_001635675.1 Oleiphilus sp. HI0061
TCAGGACTTGTGAAAACACCTCTTCTAAACTCGATGCCTCTCGAACATCTGCAGCAAGATAATGAATGTCATCCTGAGACATTTGAGGTCTTCGGCGTAAACCAAAAACTTGAAAGTCACTTGAAAGCCTCTTCGCTACGCGCCCACCGATTTTACCGCAACCGACTATCAAAACCTTCTTACCTTGCATAGCGCCAAGCCTTTTCTATATGATTTGTCGCTAGTATAAAACGAAGTACTCTAAAAGACATTCGTAGATGCATCGAAGTACCTGCACTCACACAAAAGGGTTAAATCGGCATGGCAGCGCTGGAGGAAATAGAGCTTACGCAGTTAAAAGGTGTGGGCGCCAAACTGGCTGAAACACTTTCCAAGCTCGATATTCACAACATGCAGGACCTACTCTTCCACCTGCCTTTTCGTTACGAAGACCGAACTCGTATTCACTCTGCAGCCTCGCTTCGCCCCGGCATGCAAGGCTTGTTTGAAGTGGAAGTGCTCGGTAGTAGAGTCGTTCATGGAAGAAGGCGTAGTCTAGAAGTCAAAGTAAAAGACGCCAGCGGCACCGTTACACTGCGTTTTTATCACTTCAGCGCAGCTCAAGCCCGGCAACTTCAAAAAGGTACCTACCTGCGTTGCTATGGTGAGGCCAGGCTTGGAAAGCTGGGAATAGAATTCTATCACCCTGAGTACAATATCATCACAGGGGACGAGAAGAATACCGCACCCGAAACTTTAACTCCGGTTTATCCCTTAACCGAAGGAATTCAACAAGCAAGACTCCGTGCAATCTGTC
>NZ_LWFE01001819.1:0-855 GCF_001635675.1 Oleiphilus sp. HI0061
AGCCACTTCCGGTACGAATAAGTGATGAGGGCTCCTGAATGGCCAAACTGGGTATGATGTCAGCTGCGATAGTTGGTAGCTCACTTTCTTTACGCCAGCCAATTACACCGCCTTCAAGTGCTTGGCGACCGTCAGATTGCGCAACAGCCGTTTTCTGGAAATCTTCACCTGCCTTGAGTTCTTTAAGAATGTTGTTTGCTTTATCTAGCGCTACTCTTTCTTGTTCTTTATCTGCTGATTCAGGGAGTGCGATTAAGATATGGCCAATCAAGTACTCAAGGCCAGATTGTGTTCGACCTTCTTTTGAGGCTAAGAATGCTTGAACCTCTTGCTCGGTGACTCTTACGCGTTGGTCAACCTGTCTTTTTTGAACTCTGGAGATGACCATTTCCCGGTGTATTTGTTCACGAGCACTGGCGTAGGTGTCGCCTTCTAGCTCAAGTTGCGCTTCAAACTGAGAGAGCGTCATGTTATTCGAACGAGCGATATTCTCTAGAGTGGTATTAAGCTGGGCATCACCAATACGAATACCGGTACGATTTGCCATTTGTAGCTGGATGCTTTCAAGAATTAATTGATCAAGCACACGCTGTCGCATAACTGACAACGAGGGAAGAGGGGTATTCTGGCGCTGTAAGCGTTTAGTGATCGAGTTTACACGTTGGGCTAGCTCAGACTGCATCACGATATCGTCATCGACAATGGCGATGACTTTGTCTAGAAGTACTGCATTTGGCCTCAGTTCAGGTCTAGAGTTTTCTTCAGCATGAGCCACAGAGGCCATACAGCTAAGTCCTAGTAGGGTGCTAAATAATAGGCTCAGAATTGAAGGTGATTTTTTGTGGGTGTGAGTAA
>NZ_LWFE01001820.1:0-16103 GCF_001635675.1 Oleiphilus sp. HI0061
ATATATCTAGCATAATTAATTATTTGCCCGCTCATGGGTTTGCTGTATCGGGCAAATTCTGAAAGAATGAAGGCAATGTAAATATCTATAGACGGGAAATTAGAGAGTGATAGATTCTGACGGTTTCAGATTAAATGTCGGAATTATTCTCGCAAACGAATTTAATGAGGTACTTTGGGCAAGGCGAATCGGACAAAATTCTTGGCAGTTTCCGCAAGGTGGAATCAAAGTTGATGAGACTCCTGATGAAGCACTTTACCGTGAATTGAATGAAGAAATAGGTTTGCAGCCTTCAGATGTACAGATTGTGGCCAAAACAAAGGGTTGGTTACGCTATCGATTACCCAAGAAAATGATTCGCCATAACTCCTTACCGTTATGCGTCGGACAGAAACAAAAGTGGTATATGTTACGCATGCTGAGTGCTGACTCAAGCATATCTGTAGATCGGAACGTGAGCCCCGAGTTCGATCGTTGGCAGTGGGTAAGTTATTGGTATCCGCTGGGTCAGGTTGTCTCATTTAAGCGAGAGGTATACCGAAGAGCAATGAAAGAGTTATCAACTGACTTATTTAAGAACTAAGCCACCTATTGGAAACGTGGGCATAATATAAAGGGTATTAAATGCTAAGCATACTTCGCAGTATTGTTCAGGAAGTGAATAGTGCCGCTAGTCTTGAGGAAGCACTGAATATTATTGTCAGTCGCGTTCAGGAGGCTATGAGTACGGAAGTATGTTCCATCTATCTTCTTGATCCGGCAGAAAATCGTTATGTCTTGCGTGCCTCTCGTGGCTTGCGGGAAGATGCGATCGGGAACGTGAGCTTGGGTTATTCAGAGGGTCTGGTTGGTTTGGTTGGTGTTAGGGAAGAGCCGATAAACCTCGAAGATGCCCAGCAGCATGAACGCTACCGCTATTTGCCTGAAACGGGAGAAGAGCGTTTTACAAGCTTTCTTGGTGTTCCAATCATTCATCATAAAAAGGTATTGGGTGTATTGGTTGTTCAGGAAGCCAGTAACCTGCGTAAGTTTGATGAAGGTGAAGAAGCTTTTCTAGTTACGGTTTCTGCACAGCTGGCGAGCGTTATAGCGCATTCAGAAGCAACTAAAGCAATTGAGTCAGTTTCTGAGAGTGGGAAAGTAGCGCAGGATATCGCCTTCAAGGGTATCGCTGGTGCACCAGGCGTTGCGATTGGTCGCAGTGTTGTTGTTTTTCCGCTTGCCGACCTGGATGCGGTGCCTGATAGAAGTGCTGAAAATATTGATGATGATATCATTTCATTTGAAAATGCGGTTGAGTCCGTCCGTAAAGATATTCAAAGCGTCGGTGAGCGTTTATCTACCCAGTTAAGGCCTGAAGAACAAGCTTTGTTTGATGTCTATCTTGGTATGTTGGATGACAATGCTCTGGCAGGAGAAGTGATCACCCAGATAAAAGCCGGGAAGTCTGCCCAAACCGCATTAAAAAATACCATTAGTGAATATGCACGTCATTTTGAAATGATGAATGATGCCTATCTCAGCGAAAGAGCTGTAGATATAAAAGATCTGGGTTGCCGTATACTTTCATACCTGCAAACAGCGGATAAAAAACAGCATGACTATCCCGATAATGCGATCCTGGTCAGTGAAGAATTAACCCCTACTATGTTGGGTGAAATTCCGAAAGAGAAGCTACTCGGTCTTGTTTCGATTAAAGGCTCAGGAAATTCTCACGTAGCAATCTTAGCCAGAGCGATGGGGATTCCCACTGTCATGGGTGTGGTGGATATGCCACTCACACAGCTGGACGATAAAGAGTTAATAGTCGATGGCTACAATGGTGATATTTTTGCCTGCCCTTCTGAAGAGCTGCGTGGCTACTATGAGCAGATCGTCGAAGAAGAGAAGGCGCTGGATCAAGGCTTAGAGAAGTTAAAGAGCCTACCCTGCGAAACTAAAGACGGGCATCGCATCTGTGCCTGGGTGAATACCGGTTTAATGACTGATGTTGTTCGTTCACTGAATCAAGGCGCTGAAGGTGTTGGTCTATATCGAACTGAAGTGCCATTCATGATCAATGAGCGTTTCCCAAGTGAGCAAGAGCAGATGGACTGCTATCGCGAGCAACTGGAAGCGTTTGCACCGAATTATGTCACCATGCGTACCTTGGATATTGGCGGAGACAAAGCTTTATCCTACTTTCCGATCACAGAAGAAAACCCCTTCCTGGGTTGGCGAGGAATTCGTGTAACTCTGGATCACCCAGAGATATTTTTGGTACAAATGAGGGCTATGCTGAAGGCGAGTGTGGGCCTCGATAATCTGCGTATTATGCTACCGATGATCTCAAATGTTAACGAGGTTGAGGAAGCGCTACATCTTATTTATCGTGAATATCATGAAATCTGTGCTGAAGGTTATGACATATCTATGCCTCAAATCGGTGTCATGATAGAAGTACCTGGTGCAGTGTATCAAGTGAAAGAGCTTGCTGAACGAGTTGACTTCTTGTCAGTTGGTTCAAATGACTTAACCCAATACCTATTGGCGGTGGACCGAAATAATCCGCGTGTTGCCTCGCTTTACCATTCTTTTCACCCAGCTGTACTTCAAGCGTTATATAAGATTGCTCAGGATACCGCTGATCTACCCGTGCAGTTGAGCATTTGTGGAGAGTTGGCCGGTGACCCGGCTGGTGCCGTCCTATTGCTGGCGATGGGGTATGATGCTTTGTCTATGAACGCCTCAAATTTGCTTAAGGTTAAATCTGTTATTCGTGATATCGATATGACTTGGGCGAAAGACTTGTTAGATAGTGTTTTAGCACTGGATTCGCCCTACATTATCCAGAGTACGCTTAATTTGGCTTTAAAAGAAGCGGGCTTTAGCCGTTACCTACGACCTAGCAAAATTGGTGAGGAAAACTAGTCTGCTGCTTCCTAGTGTGAATACTCTAGTAATTATATTTACGCTTACTATTTTTAGAATTGATTAAATTGGACGATAGAGGTTATTGAATGTCTGAGGCGCAGCCAACAGAAAACAAAAAACTAACGTTGGGGATTGCACTCGGTGGCGGTGGCCCATTAGGTGGCATATATGAGATAGGGGCACTGCGTGCGATTGACGAGGCGCTCGAAGGGCTCGATTTCAATGACTTAGATATCTATGTAGGTGTAAACTCAGGCTCTTTTGTCGCAGCGAATCTAGCGAACCAGATGACTCCTGCACAAATGTGCCGAATCTTTGTGCGTAATGAGGCTGATGTTCACCCTTTTCATCCTGAAGTCTTTTATAAGCCGGCTTTTTCAGAATATACGCGTAGAATAAAATCTATACCCAAGATATTGCTTAATGCTGGTCTAAGTGTATTAAGTCACCCAAATGACCAGTCAGTATTAGAGGCTTTGACAGCGCTGGCTCAAGCCATTCCTTCTGGTATTTTTGATAATAATGGCTTCCATAAATATTTGAGCCGTTCGTACTCGTCAATTGGTAGAACAAATGAGTTCGAGAAGCTCCGTAAGCAATTGATTGTTATTGCGGCAGACTTGGAGTCAGGCGAGACTGTTCGTTTTGGTACCGAAGGCTTAACTGATTTGCCTATCTCCAAGGCTATCCAGTGTAGTATGGCTGCGCCCGGTATATACAAACCTGTAGAGGTCGGTGGACGTTATTATGTCGATGGTACCTTAAACAAAGGGATGCATACCTCGGTTGCCTTTGAGTCAGGTGCAGATATTGTTTTTGCCATTAACCCTGTTGTGCCGATAGATGTCGGGCAGGCCGTTCAAGCTGATACGATGAAGCGCGAGGAGTTGACGCAGTCAGGGATGCCGAATGTTCTTTCCCAGGCCTATCGTACAATGGTTCACTCTCGCCTTACTTCAGGCCTCAAGAATATATCCCGTGATTTCCCCGGAAAAGATGTATTGTCATTTGAGCCACCAAGGCACGATGCAAATTTGTTTTTCTCAAGTGTCTTTAGTTTTAACTCACGAAAAATGATGTGCGAGAGTGCTTATCAATTAACTCGGGCTAATCTTAGAAACAGGATCGATGAGCTCGAAAAAGTACTGGCACCAGCGGGTGTACGAGTCCGAAAAGATATTCTATTTGATGAGCAGAGAACACTCAGTACAGGTCTGTATGGTGAGGCCTTGCCAACCTACCAGGGTAGCCAGGAAAGCAGGCCCAAGACAATCAAAGTAAAGGGCGGTTCGTCTGGTGGTGACAGCTATTTTGAAAGAGTCTCTCAGAAAGTAGTATCTATGTTTTAAGATTAATTGGGGTCAGAGTAGAATGGCACTTACTTAAGCTAGGACGCGCTCCGACGCTTGTCATTCCCGCTATGCCCCATCGTCATTGCCGCGCAGGCGGCAATCTATTGTTTTGAATCCTACACGACTAAACAAAAAAGAAGACTTCTCGTCGCTGCATGATTTAATGCGTTTAGTTTTACTTTTAATGTGTCGCATAACTCGTAAAAACAATGGATTCCCTTATTCAAGGGAATGACGTCTTTGTTTGCCTTAAGTAAGTGCCATTGGGGTCAGAGTAAAAGCGAAGGTTTTTCCTCTGACCCTGATGATTTAATGATTACAAAATATATTGGCTTAAATCTTCATCTTCAGACAACTCATCGAGTTGCTCTTTAACGTAGTCAGCTGTCACTTCAAAGTCATCTCGTTGGCTGTCGCCAGCCTCAAATGATATATGCTCCAGAAGTCTCTCAAGCACTGTGTGCAGGCGACGAGCCCCGATATTTTCAGTCTTCTCATTAACCTTCCAGGCAATGTGTGCAATCGTTTCGAGTGCGTCCTCACTGAAGCTGAGTTTTAAGCCTTCGGTAGCCATAAGTGCAATATATTGGTCAATCAGTGAAGCATTTGGTTCGGTTAGAATCTTTTGGAAGTCTTCTGGTGACAGCGCTTTAAGCTCAACACGAATTGGTAGGCGCCCTTGAAGCTCAGGAATAAGGTCTGAAGGCTTCGATAGGTGGAAGGCGCCTGAAGCAATAAACAGAATGTGGTCTGTTTTGATTGGCCCAAGTTTAGTGGTTACTGTACTTCCTTCAATTAGTGGAAGTAAATCGCGCTGTACACCTTCGCGTGATACGTCGGCGGAGGAGCCTTCAGAGCGCTTGGCAACTTTATCGATCTCATCGATAAAGACAATACCGTTCTGCTCAACTGCCTGGATAGCTTTAGATTTAATGTCTTCTTCATTTACCAGCTTGCCAGCTTCTTCTTCTTTGACTTGCTTAAGCGCGTCTTTAACCGTTAGTTTTCGGGTTTTCTTTTTGTCACCGGACATGCTGGAAAAGATATTCTGAAGCTGGTTGCTCATTTCTTCCATGCCTGGAGGCGCCATAATCTCAACGCCTACAGGTGTGGCGCTGACTTCAATATCGATTTCTTTATCGTCTAAATCGCCTTCTCGGAGCTTCTTGCGGAAGATTTGTCGCGTCGAAGAATTATCGCTTTGAGCTGAGTCGGCACCCGTTCGTGCTGGAGGAAGCAGGGCATCTAAAATACGCTCTTCAGCAGCGTCAGCAGCTTTAGTGTCGACAAGCTTCATTTCTTTTTGCCGCAACATATTAAGGGCCGAGTCAGCAACATCGCGAACAATAGACTCTACATCTCTACCCACGTAGCCTACTTCAGTAAATTTCGTTGCTTCAACCTTCAGGAAGGGAGCATCAGCAAGTTTAGCCAAGCGTCGGGCGATTTCAGTTTTACCCACACCGGTTGGGCCAATCATTAAAATGTTTTTGGGGGAAATTTCTTCTCTTAAGGCCGGGTCAAGTTGCATGCGGCGCCAGCGGTTTCGAAGTGCGATAGCAACTGCACGCTTGGCTTCATCTTGGCCGATGATATGTTGGTTGAGCTCGTGTACGATTTCGCGAGGAGTCATGTTTGCCATGGAATTTAGTACCGTATCATGTAAAGGGTGATGTTGATTCGGGCTTTCGTTAAGTTGTGTCGTGCCTGATTAGTGGCTATTTGGCTTCACCAAGGTGCTCGATGGTAAAGGCATCATTAGTGAATACGCAGATGTTGGCAGCGATCGTTAGACCTTTTTCAACAATCTCTTGTGCTGATAGCTCGGTGTTTTCAAGTAGAGCTCTTGCGCTAGCTTGAGCGAAAGGGCCGCCAGAGCCAATTGCAATCAGGCTATCTTCAGGCTCTATTACATCGCCATTACCGGTGATGATAAGAGAGTTGTTTTCGTCTGCCACGGCAAGCAATGCTTCAAGCTTTCTGAGTGCGCGATCTGTGCGCCAGTCTTTGGCTAGCTCAACGGCAGCTTTAACAAGATTGCCTTGATGTTTCTCTAGTTGCGCTTCAAAACGTTCAAACAATGTGAAAGCATCTGCTGTGCCGCCTGCAAACCCGGCGATGACTTTGCCGTCATAGAGTCGGCGCACTTTTTTAGCGTTGCCTTTCATGATGGTGTTTCCGAGCGAAACCTGACCGTCGCCGCCAAGAGCAACTTCGCCTTCGCGGCGGACTGATAAGATGGTTGTCATGAACTTCTCCACAAAGTTTGCGTTCACCAATGCGGCCAAGTGGCTCAATTGGTGTTTTGACTAAATACTGCCAGCTGCGATTAAGCGATGTATTGCAGCAGCGAAAGTTTTTATATGGAGTCGCTTGAAGAGATATCAAGCGTTAAGAAGGCGCTTTAGCTATCTTTTTTTACTTTCTTGACGAGAGGCTGGATATTAAGAGATACAAGTTTATCCAGGGCGCTATTTAACTTACTACGGTTGGTGAATGGTCCGGTTTTAACTCGGTGCCAGACAGTACCTTTATCATTGGTAACTGTTTCAATATTGGCTTTTAAGCCCTTAAAGGCGATAGTGGCTTTTTGGCGCTCGGCATCTGCCCGGTTTTTGAATGAGCCAGTTTGAATCACATAGAAGTAGTCTTCACTGCCTGATTTTTGTTTGAAGCGATACTCTTCTACCTTCGGTGCAGTCACTGTCGATTCTGGAAGGATATCGTAAAAGTTGAAACGCTTTGCCGGTGCTTCTTCGGCGGGCGTGCTTTTGCTGGCAGAAGGGGATTTTTTGGATATTGTTGGCTGTTTCTCGGGTGTTTCAGTGGGCGGAATAGACTGTAAAAAATACAAGCCATAGGCAAAAGCACAGACCAGTACAATTAGGGAAAGAAAAAATGGTGTACGGTTTTTTACCGGCGCTGAGCTTGGCACTTCTTTAGGGCTTGCTCCGCTGGCCTTCTTGCTCGCGCTGCTTTTAGCCCCGCCAGACTTTCCCGAAGAACCTTTTTTTGTCTTGGGTGCTCCGGGCTTTTTAGTGGTCGAGGGCTTAGCAAAATCTTGAGTCATATGATCAACGCGTCAATAGTTTATCGGGTGTGATTACATTTCTTCAGGAGCGCTAACCCCTAGTAGCTTAAGCCCGTTTCTCAATACTTGCTGGATGCTTAGGCAAAGCACTGCACGAGCATCTCTAATTTTACTATCTTCAACCATTACAATATTTGAATTGTAGTAGGTATGGAAGTCGCTCGCCAAACTATATAGGTAGTTTGCAATTTGATGAGGCGCATTTTGCTCTCCCGCAATGCTGACAACTTCAGGGAAGCTAGCCAGCGTGTTTGCTAGTTTACGTTCGCTTTCAACGCTTAGCTGCTCTAGGTTGGCTAGGCCGTCTTCGGCAGACCACTCTGGAGAAGCTGCTAAAACCTTTCTAAAAATACTGCTAATTCGAGCGTGTGCATATTGGATATAGTACACAGGGTTGTCATTTGACTGGCTGCGAGCCAGGTCAATATCGAATGTTAGTTGTGAGCTGGGAGCGCGTGCGACCAGGAAGTAGCGAGTGGCATCGCGGCCAACTTCTTCGATCAAGTCTCGCAATGTGACGTAGCTGCCGGCACGTTTGGATAGCTTCACCTCTTCGCCGCCTTTCATGACAGTCACCATTTGGTGAAGAACATAATCAGGCCAGCCTTCAGGTATATCTTGCTTCAATGCTTGTAGGCCTGCTCGAACGCGAGTGATTGTACTGTGGTGGTCGGCACCCTGTTCATTTATGACGCGAGTAAAGCCACGTTGCCACTTGTCGAGGTGATAGGCTACGTCTGGCACAAAGTAAGTGTAGCCGCCTTCAGTTTTGCGCATAACACGATCTTTGTCGTCGCCAAAGTCTGTCGTTCGCAACCAAAGCGCGCCATCTTTCTCGTAGGTATAGCCATTTTCAATCAGAGCTTCCACTGCTTTTTCGACTTTACCATCGCTATAGAGAGAGCTTTCAAGGAAATAAACATCGAAATCAACGTCAAAGGCTTTTAGGTCTAGATCTTGCTCTCTTCTTAAATAGGCGACAGCAAAGTGTCTGATATCTTCCAGGTCGTCAGCGTTTTTGGTACCTGTAAAGCTCTGGTCGGCAGACTCGATGGTTTCACCGTTCATAAAGCTTTCAGCAAGCTCAATAATATAGTGCCCGCGATAGCCATCTTCTGGCCAGCTTGGGTCTTCAGGTGTTAAACCTTTGCAGCGAGCTTGAACAGATAGAGCCAGGTTATTGATTTGTTGGCCAGCATCGTTGTAATAGAACTCGCTGGTCACATCCCAGCCATTTGCACCGAGAAGTCTGCAAATGCTGTCACCGACTGCTGCGCCACGGCCATGCCCCACATGCAATGGGCCGGTAGGATTAGCGGAAACAAACTCGACTTGAACTTTTTGGCCTTTACCTGAGTTGTTGTGTCCATATTTATCCGCATTTTCAATAATTGAACTGAGGACGGCAAAGCTGCTGGCGGAGCTCATAAAAAAGTTGATGAAGCCAGGGCCAGCAATTTCAATTTTGTCTACGCTTGCATTATTTTGAGCGGTGATCTTTTCAACGATTTGCTCAGCAAGCGCTCGAGGTGGCATCTTGGCCTGCTTGGCTAAGACTAGCCCTATATTCGAGGCATAGTCGCCATGCGCTTTATCTTTTGTCGCATCAATATTGATCTTATAACTCGCGTCCGAAGGAATGACGTTCTCGTTGCTAAGTTCAGTCACAACCGTTTGTACAAGTTCAATTATCAGTTCTTTCATGCGCGTCCAGATTTACAAAAGCCAATGGGAAATTAAAAGGGGGCGTATTATCTATGATTCCGTTCAAGATTTAAACGCTAATACTTGGAGTCAGAGTAAAAAGTGCGCTTTTTACTCTGACTCCAAGTATTGCTATTAGACGTAATCGAGGGGGTCTGCGTCGATATATAGCTTGGTTTTATGGGATTTACGCGAATCTAGATAACAGCGCAAGCTATGTACAAGCTGCGAGCGAGCCTTCATATCTGAAATAAATAAATGCAAGTAGCTTCGGTAGATTCCAGACTTTCTGGCGATATTTGCTTCAATGGGGCCCGATATTTGTATCGCTGCCTCGTTAGAGTAACTTGCTAGCACCAAGTTTTTAATTGAACTCAACTCTTCAAGGTTTGCCTCAGCCTTGGCTGACTCAGCCCGGATAGTGAGCATTTTTGAGAAAGGCGGCAGCTCGCAATATTGGCGCTCTTCAAGCTCCTGCTGAGCAATGCTTGTATAGTCACTACGCAGAATAGGTTCAAAGATGGGGTGTTCTGGTTGGCGTGTCTGGATGAGCACTGTGCCATGCTTGTTACCGCGGCCCGTGCGCCCTGAAACCTGTAAAAGTTGCTGTGCGCTGCGCTCAATGGCTCGATAGTCGGCGCTAAAAAAACTGGCGTCGGCATCGATGATGGCGACCAGGGTGACGTTATGAAAGTCATGCCCTTTTGCGAGCATTTGTGTGCCAATCAACAAGCAAGGCTCTCCCTTATTGATTTGCTCGACTAGCTCAGTCATTTGTTTTTGGTTCTTTATGCTGTCTCTGTCAACACGCACCACGCTGGCGCTCGGGAATTGTGCCTGCAGTCCAAACTCTAGTCTTTCGGTGCCTGCGCCAAGTGGTGTCAGACTTGTGTGGTTGCATTCATGACAGGCTCTTGGAATGATTTCTTTATGATTGCAGTGATGGCAATGTAGCTGAGGTGGGCGACTATGAACAGTAAGGCGTGCATCACAGTGAGGGCACTGGGCGAGCCAACCGCAGCTATTACACATTAGTGTTGGTGAAAAGCCTCTGCGGTTTTGGAATATGATTACTTGGTTGCCTTGAGCAAGCTCTTCTCCGATTCGCTGCTTCAAGGGGCGAGAACAACCATTCTCCAGAGGACGGCTGCGGATATCGATTAGAAACATTTCCGGTGTTTGGCCTGCGCCGGCGCGTTCTTGCATTAAAGCTAGCTGATAGCGACCTAGCTTAACGTTATAGAGGCTTTCAAGTGATGGTGTTGCACTTCCTAGCACCACTTTGCATTGTTCAATCTGTCCGCGTTTGACTGATAGATCTCGTGCTGAATATTTGAAATTATCAATCTGCTTGTAGGAGGGGTCATGCTCTTCATCTACGATAATTATTCCGAGCTCTTTGAAGGGAGTAAAAATTGCTGAACGGGTGCCGATGATGACGCGTGCAATGCCTTCTTTTGCTAAAAACCAGCTAGTATATTTCTCTTTATGGCTCATGCCAGAGTGAATGACGCCAATAGGTGTGCTCAGCTGACTCTGGAACCTGAGTAGCGTTTGTGGGCTGAGGTTAATTTCTGGGATGAGAATGAGGGCCTGTTTACCTTGTTCAAGCTGTTTCTTTACGCATTCGATATAAACTTCAGTTTTGCCGCTGCCCGTTACACCCTGAAGTAGGGTTGCATTGATAGTTGCATCGGCGTTAAGAATTGTCTCAACTGCAAGCTTTTGCTCGGTATTGAGGGTTTTGCTTTGAATGGGCGCTTTGCTTTGTTGTTCTTTTTCCGCGCTCAGGGGGTCATAGACTTCTTTATATATGTAGCCTGCGCCTTCCAGGTTTTTGAGTTGACTGTTGCTATATCTCATAGCTTTGAGTGTATCGAGCCAAACGCCTTCAGGGTTGCTTTCGAGATAGTCGAGTATCTCTATTTGCTTGGTTGCATTCGCTCTACCTTCAAACTGTTTGGGGCTGCGATACCATTTGCTTAGCTCTATGCTTTTGACCAACGCGCCTTGCTTTGCAGAGGTTGTTCTAAGTGCTCCGGGCAGGGCGGTCGCGAAACAATCTCCAATAGGGTGACAATAATAGCTTGAGGCCCAGTTTAGCAGCTGCATCAAAACGCTTGGAAAAGTGGGTGATGGATCTAGAAGCGCCAAGGCGTTCTTGATTTTCCCCTCATGAGCCGAAGGGGTATTTTGTATTTTAGTGATAATGCCAACTAACTTTCTTGGCCCAAAGGGAACGAGAACCCTGCTCCCTTCCACAAGATATTCAGGGTTTATCTTATCAGGCGGCAGATAATCAAAGCAGCGAAATAAAGGGGTGGGGACTGCAACGGTGATGATCATGCAAGATACGAAGGAAATCTCTTAGAAGTAGGAGGCTAAATTCTAGTGCATTTCAAAAATGAAATAAACGATGCTTGCTTATTGTGTTTATTTTGTTAATATGCGCCGTCTTAAAAATTGGCAGTCACTCTGTCTTTTGTCTAAAAATTTGTTTTCAAGGCAAGTTTGAAGGTGTAAAGATAGATGGGAAGCCCCCTTTCGTGCGGTGCCTTAACGGCTCTTCTGGTTTTTTATAAGCTAAAAGAAGAGTGATAAGTGTAAGGTGGCGGCATAATTGAATTAGAGGTGTGCAATGAAAGAAGCTATTCATCCTGATTACCAGGAAATCGAAGCAAAATGTGGTTGTGGTAACGTTATTAAAACACGTTCTACGCTATGTAAAGATATTACTCTGGACGTATGTTCAGCATGTCACCCATTCTATACTGGTAAGCAGAAAGTAATGGATACAGGTGGTCGTATTGATAAGTTCAAGAAGCGTTTCGGCAGCCGTATCGGCGGCTAAGCTTTGTTTGGCGAGTTGCCAAAGAACTAAGATATTCCGAAAAAGAGCGCTTGTCGCTCTTTTTTCGTCTGGTTATTTGATGATTTCGGTCAAATGACAATAAAAAAGTTACGGCGTATTATCATTTGATAATTGTCCCTAGGGAATAAGTGATGTCATAATGTGCGCCGCGGACAGGCTTTAGGGCTTTAATGTCCCTGAAAGAACCTAAACGGAAAAACCAAAACGGTAGAATATAATGTCAGATTTCAAACAAGATGCTCTAGATTACCATGAGTTCCCGAAGCCAGGGAAAATCAGCGTAGAACTTTCTACTCCTGCTCAAACCTCTCGCGACCTTTCTTTGGCTTATAGCCCAGGTGTTGCAGAGCCAGTTAAGGAAATTGCTGCTGACCCGGAAAATGCATATAAGTACACTGCTAAAGGTAACTTGGTAGCGGTTATTACTGATGGTACTGCGATTCTTGGTCTGGGTGACTTAGGTCCTTTGGCTTCTAAGCCTGTAATGGAAGGTAAGTCTCTTCTTTTCAAACGTTTTGCTGGCGTTGATTCAATCGACATCGAAGTTGAATCTGAAAGCCCTCAAGCATTTATCGACACAGTGCGTCGTATTGCGATTACTTTTGGTGGCATTAACCTAGAAGACATTAAAGCACCTGAGTGTTTTGAAATCGAGCGTACGCTTAAAGAGCAGTGCAACATTCCAGTTTTCCACGATGACCAGCACGGTACTGCTATCGTAACGGTTGCAGGTGCATTGAACGCACTTGAAATTCAAGGCAAGAAAATTGAAGAAGCAAAAATGGCGGTACTAGGTGCCGGTGCTGCTGCAATTTCTTGTTCTAAGCTACTTACCCTTGCGGGTATGAAGCCAGAAAACATCTTCATGTGTGATCGTAAAGGTGTTATCCACTCTGGTCGTGATGATCTAAACCAGTACAAGGCAATGTTTGCAGTAGATACTGACAAGCGTACGTTTGACGATGCGCTAGACGGTGCTGATATCTTCTTGGGTCTATCTGGTCCTGATATGGTGACTGGTGAACAAATTAAGAAGATGGCTCCAAACCCAATCATCTTTGCATGTGCTAACCCGGTTCCAGAAATCATGCCTGAAGTGGTTGCAGAATCTCGTCCAGATGCTGTTATGGCAACAGGTCGTTCTGATTACCCTAACCAGGTAAACAACGTTCTTGGCTTCCCATTTATCTTCCGTGGTGCGTTGGATGTTCGTGCAACAGCTATCAATGAAGAGATGAAGCTGGCTGCTGCTAAAGCACTTGCTAATCTAGCAAAAGAGCCTGTAACTAAGGAAGTTCTAGACGCTTACGGTGTGGATTCAATGGAATTCGGTAAAGAGTACATCATTCCAAAAGCGACAGATTCCCGTTTGTTGGGTATTGTATCTACTGCGGTTGCTCAAGCAGCGATCGATACGGGTGCTGCGGAAGGTCCACTTCCTGCAAACTACCCACTTAAGTCTTTAGAAGATATCTAATGGCTTAACTCTTTAGAGCCAAAAGTTCTAAAGAAAACAAAAAAACCGGTGCTGGAAAGTACCGGTTTTTTTATGTCTCTATATTTTGTCTAGAGTAGAATGGGGTGGTGTCGTGAAGGCTCTTGCTAGTTAGAAGATATCTTCTGGAGCGATTTGAGGTTGTGTGCTTTCTTTGTGTTCAAATGCAGGTGGCAAGGTTCTAGGCTTTTTCGGTGCTAGCTCTTTTCTGAATATCTCGAACATGGCGTTGTCTGTGCCGGGCAGAGCTTGCTCGCCTGTTTCTTTGTTTATCCGAACGGTTACCAGGCCGTCAGGTTGGGGCAAGTTGGCGTTTGGTGTGCCTTCTAGAGCGACTGCCATAAAGTCATTCCATATTGGTAGCGCGGCGCGAGACCCGTATTCTCTCCTTCCTAGTGTTTGCGGCTTATCAAAACCAACCCAGACGCTAGTTTCTAGCTGAGTGTTGAAGCCGGAAAACCATGCATCCTTTTGGTCATTTGTTGTGCCAGTCTTGCCTGCCAGGTCTTTACGTTTTAGTTGTAGAGCCTTTCTGCCGGTACCTTTTGTGATAACGTCTTTTAGCATTGAGTGAAGAATATATATATCGCGTTCATCGGCGATGCGCGGGGCGTAGGTGATTTCCTCGTTAGTCTCTTTGTTGTCAATCTCTTCTGAGCTTTGTTGAGTGAGGCAGTTTTCACGGCATACGATGGGAGCCGTGTTTTTGAAAATTATGTTCCCCTCATTATCTTCGATATGAGATATCAGATGGGTATCAATTTTGTAGCCGCCGTTGGCTATCATTGCATATCCTCTGGCGATGCTGATAGGGGGGAGTCCGGCGCTGCCAAGCGCGAGAGACAAATCTCTGGGTAGGTCTTTTTTGTCAAAACCGAATTTCTCAATGGTGTTCAGTGTTTTTCGGACGCCAGTTTCTTTTAGGAGCCGAATAGATACCAGGTTGCGGGAATTATACAGTGCTTTTCGGATCCGGGTTGGGCCATAAAACTTACCGCTAGAGTTCTCGGGCCGCCATGCCGCTTCCAGATTGTCGTCCTCAAATACGATTGGGGCATCGTTGATAAGGCTTGCAGCGGTGGTCCCGTTTTCTATCGCTGCCAAATAAACAAAGGCTTTGAAGTTGGAACCTGGTTGTCGTTTGGCTTGTGTCGCGCGGTTGTAGTGGCTCATGGCAAAGTCATAGCCGCCAACCAGTGCCTTGATTGCTCCGTTGTCGGGGTTGATCGAAATAAGGGCGCCTTGTGCCTCCGGAAGTTGGCTTAGGTGGATGATTTCTGCCATTGCCGTTTCGCCGTCTTCATTGCTGGTTTCTGTGTTTGACGTGGTCACTTGAATCACGTCACCGGTTTGAAGTATGTCTTCCAGGCTTTTGATGGCAGGACCTCTTCGGTCAACGGTCTCGTATTTTCTTGCCCATTCGGCCTGCTCGCGTAGCAAGGTCTTTTCCTGGCCATCTTTGAGTGATAATTTGGCGCTATCTTGAGATACTTCTAATACCAGCGCTGCTTGGTGTTGACGTGGGGTTTTGATGGAGCGTAGTTCACTGATCGCGCTTTCGATTGCTTCTTCAGAGCTAATGTCCAAGGTTTTTATTGGGCCGCGGTAGCCGTGACGCTTGTCGTAGTCTTCCAAGCCTTTTTTGACCGCGCGTGAGGCTGCTTCTTGTAGTTTGCTGTCTACGGTTAGGAAGACACGCATGCCAGAAGTGTATGCATCAGAACCGTAGCGATTAATAACTTCTCTTCTCGCCATTTCAGCAACATAAGGAGCATAAAGTTCCGAGCTTCCGCCATGGTAGCTGGCTGTAATGAGAGAGGATTTTGCTTCAGCGTGTTGTTCTGAATCGATCATCTCCAAATCAAGCATCCTGTCCAGGATCCAGTTTCTTCTGATTTTAGCTCGTTTGGCATTGGCTAAGGGGTTGTACCGAGACGGTGCTTTAGGAAGGCCCGCGATCATCGCCATTTGTGCCAGGTTTAATTCATCAATAGGCTTTCCATAATAGACTTGTGCGGCTGCATGAACACCGTAGGCTCTATTACCTAAATAAATCTTGTTTAAATAAAGTTCTAGGATTTCTTGTTTGGAGAGAGATTGCTCAATCTGAATCGCTAAAAAAATTTCATTGAACTTTCGGATGAAGGTTTTTTCTCTGGAAAGAAAAAAGTTTTTGGCAACCTGCATGGTGATGGTACTGCCGCCAGTTTGAATTCTTCCTGTGGTAACTAACTGAGTGGCTGCGCGAGCCAGGCCTTTTATATCTATTCCGCGGTGCTCAAAAAAACGATTATCCTCGGCTGCGATAAAGGCATTAAGCAAATTTTGAGGCGAGTCACCAATATTTATTGGCTTTCTTCTCTTTTCGCCAAACTCGGCTATGCTTTTGCTATCAAGTGAGTAAATACGTAAGGGTGTTTGTAATTGGGTGTGCTTAAGTTGCTCGGCATCAGGAAGTGTTGGCGTCAAATAAAGGAAGAAAGAGGCCATTAAGAAAAAGGCACCAGATATCATTGCGGCCAAGGACCAAGCTGAAAAGCTCAAGAGTCTCACAAAACGAAACATGTTTTTCCTAGCAAGTTAGAAATATACAGCTATTATCTAAGAAATAGCTTTAATTTAAGAATTGTAGGATTATACGTCTTTTTAGAGTGTTATAAGTAAAAAAATGTACAT